>CAIXIP010000127.1 GCA_903919535.1 uncultured Bacteroidota bacterium
GACATAACGCCAATAAACATGGCCAGGAAAATCCAGAGGGTTAAATAACGATCGAGGAATTTTAAACGGGGTTGGGAGGGCATTGGTTGCTAATTTGAAAATGGGTTAAGAATGTGGCAACTGTTTTACAACGTTTTCCTAGCGAAAACATTATTGTTGTTGTTTCTGCAATGGGCAAGATAACAAATGCGTTGGAACGATTGACAGATGCAGTTTTTTTTAAGAAAGAAAATGCCTCAACCATTTTAAATGAAATAAAAAAATACCACTTTGATATTATTGAAGCATTATTTCCTGATAAGAACCATTCTGTTTATAATGATATAAACAACACGTTTGTTGAATTAGATTGGGCTGTTGAAGACGAACCTACGTCAAATTATAATTATGAGTACGATAAAATAGTTAGTATGGGTGAAATTATTTCAACCAAAATTGTAAGTGCTTATTTAAAAGAATCTGCTCTAAATAGTAAATGGTTTGATGTACGAGATTTTATTCAAACAGATAATACGTATCGCGAAGGAAAAGTTAACTGGGATCTGACTCAGAAATTAGTGACTGAAATATTTTTACCTGCCTTGAAAAATGAAACAAATTTGATTGCAGTCACACAAGGTTTTATTGGTGGAACATCTGAAAACTTTACAACAACATTAGGACGAGAAGGGTCAGATTATACCGCTGCCATACTTGCATTCACAACAAATGCAGAAAGTGTTACCATCTGGAAAGATGTACCCGGAGTGTTAAATGCGGATCCGAAATGGTTTGATGAAACAAAAAAATTAGAACAACTTTCTTATCACGATGCAATTGAATTGGCATATTATGGAGCCACAGTAATTCATCCGAAAACTATTAAACCGCTACAGAATAAAACAATTCCATTATACGTAAAATCATTTATTCATCCTGATGAAAAAGGAACGGTAATAAATGAAGTGCAGTCATCATTGCCTATTCCTTGCTTTATATTCAAAGTCAATCAGGTTTTGATTTCCATTTCTCCTAAAGATTTTTCATTTATTGTTGAAGAAAATTTCAGCGACATTTTTAATCTGTTTGCAGAAAAGCAGGTTAAAGTGAATGTGATGCAGAACTCTGCTATTAGTTTTTCTGTGAGTGTTGATAATGATGAACGTAAGTTACCTGAATTAATTAAAACACTTCAAAAACAATATCGTGTTTTGTATAATGAAAATATGGAATTAATCACGATTCGTTATTACGACCAGGCAACCATCGATCGCGTGACGGTGGATAAAAAAGTATTGTTAGAGGTGAAGAGTAGGTATACAGTTCAGTTGGTTGTGAAAAATCAATAAATTTATTCGCTTATTTTCAAAATTTTTTCTGCTAAAACCTTTGCAATTTTTTTATTGCTTTCATGAGTCCAGCCGGCAATATGTGGAGAGAATATAACCTTTTCACTTTGTGATAAATATTGAAATGCTTCTGGAAGCGAAGAAGAATCAAGCTTTTCGAAAGACAGCATTTCGTATTCCAAAACATCCAAACAAGCGCCTAAAACTTTACCAGATTTTATATTCTTTGTCAAATCCACTGAATTCAGGCATTTTCCGCGGGCAGTATTAATGATGTAAATGTTTTTTTTGAAGGAATTTATAAACGCATCATTGATAAGGTAATTTGTTTCATCAGTCAACGGAGTATGCAGACTTAATACATCAGCAAGTTCAAAAATTTCTTCAAGTGAAGTTTCAATAATAAATTCATTTCCGAAGTTTTTCTTGTATTTATCATACACTAATACTTTTACACCAAACCCTTTTAGCCGCTCTGCAAAAGCGCTCCCCATGTTTCCATACCCAATAATTCCAATGGTTTTTTCGGAAAGTTCAATTCCTCTATTTTCTTCTCGCAGCCATTTCCCTTCACGAACTTCCTTATTTGATCTGCACAAATTGTTGAACAAAGAAAGCAACATTCCTATAGCATGCTCGCCCACAGCATCACGATTCCCTTCCGGTGCATGTAAGCATTTTATTCCTTTGCTTTCTGAATATACAATATCGATGTTTTCCATTCCTGCTCCTGCACGAGCAATAAATTTGAGCTTTACAGCTTTGTCGATAATTTCTTTTGTGATCTTAATTTTACTTCGAATTACAATTCCATCATACAAATGAACATTGTTTATAATTTCATCTTTTGTCCATGCGTAATTCAAATCGCATACGTGTCCAGCTTTTTCAAGGGTTTCATGTAATAAATTATGATTGGAGTCGATGAATAAAATTTTCATTTGTTTTTTTAAGAATATGGATAAATGTAAAATTAACAAATAATGGAGGATATGAATTCAAAAATTTACTGGGCGAATTATTTCATATGCTTCTTCAAATAATTCTCAATCAATCTCGGAACTGCATATTTATGAATATCCTTTTCTTTGACAACAATTGCTGTTTTCGGAATGATTTTGTTGAAAGGCTTATCACAATCTATTTCCCAGAAACGAGCATAAATATTTTGATGACTTAAAATATGTTTATAAGGAGTAGATATTGATTTTATAGTGTATTTGTTTTTTTTAATAAATCCTTTCCATTCTTCTGAATTTAAAAAATCAGTCTCAGCTAATTCTACTAACGTTTCAATTAAAGGGAAATCATAAAGATTGGTCCAGATGTCTTTTTCTGAACGTTTATTAATCGCGACAGTTCCTTTATGAAGTAATACTATATAATTAAAGTATCTGTTTCTAACCTTCGTTTTTTTTGCTTTTACAGGTAGCTCGTTAATTCGTTTTTTTGAATAGGCGAAACACATTGTATTTAAAGCACATATAGAGCAATCCGGATTTACAGGTTTGCATTGCAATGCTCCCAATTCCATTATTGCCTGATTGTGTGAAGCGGGTTTCTTTCTGTCTAATAGTTCCGTTGCTAGCGTTTCAAACTCCTTTTTTCCTTGAGTACTGTCAATCGGACTTTCAATGCCAAATACTCGAGCTAATACCCTATAAACATTCCCATCTACGACTGCATATGGTTTGTTGAAAGCGAATGAGGCAATAGCCGCGGCAGTATAATTGCCAACCCCTTTTAATGATAGAATATCAGAGTATTCGTCAGGGAATTTTCCATGATATTTTTCTGAAATTATTTTTGCTGTGGTATGTAAATTTCTAGCACGGGAATAATAGCCTAACCCTTGCCATAGCTTCATTACTTTTTCATTGTCTGCTTTTGCAAGGTGTTTTACGGTCGGGAATTCTTTTGCAAACTTTAAATAGTAATCCATTCCTTGATCTACGCGAGTTTGCTGCAAAATAATCTCCGAAAGCCATATCAAATATGCATCTTTGGTATTTCGCCAAGGCAGGTCTCTTTTATTTTGATCGTACCAGGCAATGATTTTTTCGGAAAAGTGCTTCATTTAAGGCTGTTTGCTTGAATGTTTTCTAAAGAAGGTCGAAATTACGATTAAAATTTTTGTTTGAAAATTAAAATACTATCTTTGCGTCCCGAAATTATTTTTTTTGAATTAATTGTTTGATTTTAAATAGATTATAGTAAAATGACAAAGGCAGACATCATTAACGACATTGCAGAAAAAACAGGCATTGAAAAAGTAGCAGTTCAGGCAAGTGTTGAAGCATTTATGAAAACAGTAAGAAACTCGATGGTAAGTGGCGAAAACGTTTATTTGAGAGGGTTTGGGAGTTTTATAGTAAAAAGAAGAGCAGAAAAAACCGGAAGAAATATTTCTAAGAATACAACTATAATTATTCCTGCACATTATATTCCGGCATTTAAACCGGCAAAAACTTTTGCAGAAAAAGTTAAGAAAAGCGTTAAAAAAGAAGTGGTAGCTTAAACAACAGTTAAAGGTTATGGCGTTAAAACTTTAAACTTTAAAAAATTGGACTTTAAACTAACAAAAAATGAAATCTGTAAATAAAATACAAATAGCAGTTATAGCAGGTTCATTAATATTATTCGTTCTTTTATTATTTGCAAACACCTCAATTCCTAAAAAGGAAGATGCGCCTGGTATGTCTGGTCATGCTGGTAATGCAGCTGGAAGTATTTCAACTGTTGTTGAAAGTGCAAAAAGTGCGTTAACGACTGATCAAAAAGCAAAAATTGAAAAATTGGAAGGAGTTTTAAAAACTTCAACTGATAAAAAAATTGCTTTCGAAAACATTATCAAGCAATGGGATACATTGCAGCATCCTGTGGTTGGAGCTTTTTTGCTGGAACAATCAGCAATGACATCTCCTACCGAATCAAATTGGAGTGATGCTGCTAATCATTATTTCAAGGCTACTCGTTTTGCAAAGGAGGTTGATAAAGCAATTGTATATGGAAAAGCAATTGAGTGTTTTCAAAAAGTGTTGGATCTGAATCCTAAAAATGTAGATGCTAAAATTAATTTAGGGGCATGTTATGTTGAAGGGTCGGCTGAACCGATGAAAGGGATAACCCTTTTGCGTGAGGTTGAAAAAACGGATTCGAATAATGTAAATCTTCAATTGAATTTTGCATTTTTTTCAGAAAAGTCAGGACAGTGGGATAAAGCAATTTCACGTTTTCAGAAAGTGTTGAAAATTCAGCCAGACTATATCGAAGCTTATGTTCAACTTGCTGATGCTTACGAACAAAAAGGTGATAAAGCAAAGGCAATTGAAAATTTAGAAAAATACGCATCATTGGTGGAGGACGAAACCATCAAAACAGAAGTACAGAAATATATAAATAAATTAAAAAATTAAAACCATTTAGCTATGCCAAGCGGTAAAAAAAGAAAAAGACATAAAATGGCTACTCACAAACGTAAAAAACGTTTGAGAAAAAACAGACATAAGAAAAAATAACAGCTTAGGCTGATTTTTTCAACGTGTGCTAACGCCTCATTTCAACAGAATGGATAATAAATCCATTCTGTTTATTGGCGCACGTATGTTTGTATTCTTTCCGGTAAGTCCGGAATTAGCAAATTTCAAGCTTAGTAATTATCCGCAAGTTCCGAAAATCGGGATGTTGGGATAATTGTACTTATTTAAAAAACTTTAAAGTGAACAACGAATTAATTATTGATTCAACACCCACTGAAGTTGTTATTGCACTATTAAATGATAAACGATTAGTAGAACTTAATAGAGAAAAAAGCAATAATAATTATACAGTAGGCGACATTTACCTGGGCCGCGTAAAAAAAGTAATGCCCGGTTTAAATGCAGCTTTTGTGGATGTTGGATACGAAAAAGACGGTTTCTTGCATTACTTGGATCTCGGTCCGCAAGCAGCCTCGCTCTGTAAATACACAAAGCTTGTACAAACAGAAAAGCAAACTACCTCCAACCTAATGTATTTTAAGCTGGAGCCCAACATCTTAAAGGATGGAAAGATTGGTAATGTAATAAATGCCAATCAACAGATACTTGTTCAAATCGCTAAAGAACCTATTTCCACAAAAGGTCCGCGTATCACCACCGAAATTTCATTAGCAGGTCGTTATTTAGTATTGATACCTTTTTCAGATAAGATATCGGTATCTCAAAAAATTAAAACAACTGATGAAAAAACACGTCTCAAGAAATTAATTGCTAGTATTAAACCCAAAAATTTTGGTGTTATCATACGTACTGTCGCTGAAGGGAAAAGTGTTGCCGATCTTGATGCCGACCTGAATGACCTTGTAAAAAAATGGGAACAATGTTATGAAGCATTAAAAACTGCTCAACCACCTCAAAAAGTTTTAGGAGAAATTGATCGTACTTCTGCAATTCTTCGCGATCTTTTAAATGCAAGTTTCAACAGCATTCATATTAATGATACTTCTTTATACGAGGAAACAAAAACATATCTGCAAACAATTGCACCCGATAAAGAAAAGATTCTAAAACTTTATAAAGGCACTGTGCCTATTTTCGAAAATTTTGGTGTTGATCGTCAGATAAAAGCATTGTTCGGAAAAACCGTAACCATGAAAAGTGGGGGTTATCTTATTGTTGAGCATACTGAAGCATTACATGTTATAGATGTAAATAGCGGTAATCGTGCAAAGTCTGATAATAACCAAGAAGCAAACGCACTTGAAGTAAATCTTGAAGCTGCAGTAGAAGTGGCTCGTCAGTTGCGCTTGCGCGATATGGGTGGAATTATTGTGGTAGATTTTATTGATCTACATTCCATGGAAAATCGCAAACTTTTGTATGAAAAGATACGCGATGAAATGGCTAAAGATCGCGCCAAACATAATATTTTACCTCCGAGTAAATTTGGATTGATACAAATTACGAGACAGCGTGTGCGTCCGGAAATGAATATTGTTACTGTTGAAAAATGCCCTACTTGTGGTGGCAGTGGAGAGATTCAGGCAAGCATCTTATTGATGGATCAGATTGAAAGTAACATGCGTTATATTTTAAAAGAACAAAATGAACCATCTGTAACACTTTGTGTTCATCCATATTTGGAGGCCTATTTAACTAAAGGATTAATTTCTTTAAGACGCAAATGGAGTTTCAAATACAAGAAAAAAATTAAAGTTCGTTCCGTTGAATCATACCATTTTTTGGAATATCATTTCCTGAATAAAAATGAAGATGAGATAAAAATTTAACACAATTTTAAAATTCCGCTAAATGGCGGGATTTTTTTAATTATCTTATAATACAGTTCTCTAGTTTCGTGCCTTATTCGGTTCTAAATTTTTAGTCTAAAATCAAATTAAATAATTATTTTTATTGCATGACATTAAAGTTGCCAAGTGAAATTGATCTGAAACATTCTAAATTATTTAGGCGATCAGATGGTATTGTTGAGGTAACGGGGATTGATCATACATATTCAGTATCTGATATTAAAGATATTAATAAGGCAATTGGTGAAATAACGGGGAATAAAAAGACACTTCTTCTGTGTGTTAGCTCTAATTATTCGGAGGTTGATAGTGAGGCAAGGCACTTTATGTCAACACCGGAAGCTACTGTTTATTCGATTGCAGAAGCATATGTAATAAAATCACTAGCTCAGCGCTTAATATTAAATTTCATTATTAAGGTTACTGGAACGGACGCTCCAGTAAGATTTTTTACTGATAAAGAGTCTTCTATAGAATGGTTAATGTCTCACAACCAGAGCAAAGAAAAAAATAAAAACAAAGACCCCCATTTTGAAACACTTTTATCGTAAATATTCGATACAGTTTTTTTTAATGAATTGTTTTTCACCGTTTGGTAAATTGTCAAAGACTGTTCCCTTTATCCGATCTTAAATCCTACAATAGTTACATCATCAACTTGTTCCAATCCTCCTTGCCAATCTTCGAAAGTTTTTTTAAATTTTTGCGATTGCTGCTCAATTGGTACCTTGGCAATTTCAGCCATGAGTTTATAAAGATTTTTATTCATTAGCTTCTTACCGTTAGTCCCCCCAAACTGATCAGCAAAACCATCTGTAAACAAATAAACCATATCGCCTTTTACATACTCAAGATCATAACAATTAAATGGTTCGGTTTTTATTCCATTTCCAATAGGCATTTTATCAGATTCCAGTTTAATTATTTTGTTATTTCTGATAATTATAGGAGCGTTATATGATGCCGCATATGTGATTTTCTTTTTCGAATAATCAATGCACAAAAGAACGCCATCCATTCCATCTTGTTGTTCTTCATGTGATAAATTTTGTATCAATCGTTTTCTTACATAATCTAAAATCTGATTGGGCTCTAATTTATTTTTTTCATTAATAGCTTCATGCAAATATGAAACGTTTAACAAACTCATAAATGCACCAGGAACCCCATGTCCAGTAGAATCGCAAACAGCAACAAAAAACTTATCGTCTTTTCGAGTTGCCCAATAAAAATCACCACTTACAATATCTTTAGGTTGATAGAAAATGAAAAAATCAACAGGAGAATTTTTTCGGATATAATTTGATGTTGTTAATATTGCATGTTGTATGCGACTTGCGTATTTTATACTATCTGTTATCTCGATATTTTTTCTGGTAATTTCGTTTTTTTGAATATTGATCTGCTCAATCAGTTTCTCCAACTCTAAATGTTTTATTCGTTCGAATTCCGCTTCTCTTCTGAGAACTTCAATTTCAAATTGTGTATGAATGTTATTTATTTTTCGGTTGTTCGTTTCGTTAAATAATTCATTGTGAGCGAGGTTATACTTTTTAAACCATTTATATGCTTTTGAAATGTCACCAAGTTTTTCTTCCAGTTGAGAGTAGGTTAAAAATATTTTGTGTAGGTCTTCCTTTAATCCAATTCTATTAGAAGTTTCTAATGCAATATCCAAATGAAAATCCACTTCATCCAAAAAAACACCTGATTCAATCAATACTTTTGCAATATTCAGATGAGTTGAAACTGATAACAGATCATAATTAACAGCTTCGGTAAGATGTAAACATTTATAAAATGAGTTAACCGCTTCATTATATTTTTTTTTTCTGAAAAAAATAATCCCTTTGTTATGATGCGCCCAAGCTTGAAACTGCTCAATCGCATATGGATTATTTAAACATTTCGTAAACCATTTGTCTGCCTCCACAAAATTTCCCATATCCATGTATGTTTCTCCTATGTGGTTTTCGGAGCCGGCAATACCTTCGTTATCATTACTATCGATACGTAGTTGCAAACACATCTGATTATATTTTAATCGGCTTTCGTTATCTCCTTGATACATAAAAAGAACAGCCCCAATAATATTTAATGCATCTGCCTCTCCTTTTTTATCATTTAAAAGGCGGAATAATTTAACTGAAAACATCGATTTTTCAAGGGCTGCAGGGTATTCGCCAAAATGCCATAAACAATATGATAGTGTTCGCAAACTTTCGGCTAAGCCTTTGTCATATGATTTAAGGATAGAAATTTGCTCTGTATTATTTGCAAATTTCCATGACGTTACTATGTTTGAACGCCTTATTTCCCAGGCATTCTGGTTAAGTTCGTCAATTTTTTCAATTGAAATTATTTCATTTTCCACTTCTCTGATTTCAAGAACTTCAGGCATAATTTATTTTAATAAAATCCGTATTCAAAAATTTAATACTATTTATTATTTATAACTCAGTATTCATTTTAACTCTCGGAAAAATTTATATCAAGAGCTCCAAGAATGAATTATTTATCGAATAAATCGGGAACAAAAGTCAGTAAAAGTTTAATTATAAACATTGATTCTAGTCATGTTTTCTAGCTAAAAATTATATGTTGTTTAGCGCTATAACATTGCTATAACGCGATAGAAAACTGAATCAGAAATATGATTTCAAATAGAAAAGGATGTTAAAATTAATTAAGTGAATGACTTACAAAAATCAACTTGCTTTGATATATTTCAAAAATATCAACTGGCTAGTTTTTATTTCATTCTTATTTGCAAAAGAATAAACTTCCAGTTTGTTTCTTGAACGTAAAAATCACAAATACCTTGAGTTTATTCCTTCTTCTTTATTCTTGTTTTGAAAAGATAAAATAAGGATATCATTAGAAATATTCCACCCAATACTGCTACAAGAGATGATCCTGCAGGGAAATCATAGTGATAAGAAACATTTAATCCGAAAAATGCACCGAGCAAACTTATGATCACTGCAGTAATTACTAAACCTAAATTGTTTTTCGATACCATAATTGCTGCAACTGCCGGAATAATAAGAAAAGAAAAATCCGGAATTACACCACTCACACGCACTGCAAAATTAAGGTTAAACCAATGGGTAAGTAGATCGTAAAGTCCCAGAAGCCACTAATTTAAAAATAAACAGGCAACGAATGTATTATCATGAAACAGGATATGCTGTTTTTAAAATTAAAATGTGATGTGAAACTTTAAATATTTTAATCTTTCTTTTTTTATTTTGACATAGATAGAAAGATTAATGTGATTAGTCTTTCTACCTAGTAAATGTTACAGTGTTTTCTTCCCATTAAAAGTAAGTGGTACCATTAGTTTGAAGCTTATGTTTCGTCCCATATTGTAAACCCCGGATCGGTTTGATGCATTATTCGTTGATGCATATTTTAGTCTGCTTAAGTGGCTCTGATAAGGAACATCCGTAATATTATTTACACTTATGTAAACTGAAAATAGTGCTTTTTCTTTTGATGAAATATCGGTTCCAAATCCACAATTTAGAAGTGCGTATTCATCTGTTTTTGTTTCTGTTCCATAAGCAGCATAAAA
>CAIXIP010000128.1 GCA_903919535.1 uncultured Bacteroidota bacterium
ATAATGTTTTTTCATGCTTAACGCTTTTTTGTTATTTTCCTTGATTTCTTCTTTGTTCTTTTCTAATTGTTTTTTGTAGGCTTTGTTCCCTTTTTCGAGAACTTCTTGATTTTCAACACGAAGTTGATCACTTGGTTTTACTTTCATTTTCAGGTATCTATCAGAAGCTATTTGACTTCTGCAGCCGATTAGAGTAATTAAAAAGTAAAGGCAAAAAGAAAGAATAGCGTTTTTTTTTAGACAATTCATTTTATGAAAGAAAGTTTTGTTTATTACTGGATTTGAAAGTATAACGGATAAATAAAAAAAAGATACTTTCGTTTTCTTGAGTGAAATTATAAATAGAGAAAAACCTTTAGCTTTGTTAACACTTAAAGAATTGCTTTTTCAATAATTTTAAAGATGGCAGACGCATTAAAAGATATGTTCAATAAAAAATTCTATGAGCAATTGGCAATAGAATTAAATAAAGTGGAAAAAACATTCAATGCAGATAAATTTGTTAAAGATGTAACTAAAAATATAGATCAATTATCGCTAAATGAAAGATTAAGAAATACGTCCATTGTTTTAAAACAATATTTACCAGGGGAATATAAAAAATCGATTGAAGTTTTGTTTAATGTAATTCCGAAGTTCAAAGGAAGTTATACATCTCTTCTTTTCCCTGATTTTGTTGGTCAATATGGACATAATGATTTTAAGCTTTCCATGAAGGCGTTGCATTATTTCACTCAATTTGGTTCATCAGAATTTGCTATTCGTGAATTTTTAAAACGCGATTTTCCAAAAACCATTAAAGTCATGAATACTTGGGCTGAAGATAAAAATCATCATGTCAGAAGATTGGCAACTGAAGGTTCTCGGCCACGTTTACCATGGTCATTCAAGTTGAATGAAGTTATTACAAACCCGAGTGTAACGAGCTCAATTTTAGAGAAATTAAGATCTGATTCCGAATTATATGTAAGAAAATCAGTCGCCAATCATTTGAATGATATTTCAAAAGATAATACCAGTTACATGTTGGATTTAATTAATTCCTGGGACAAAAAAAATCAACACACTGCATGGATAATTAAACATGCAAGCAGAACGCTCATCAAAAAAGGAAATGTTGAATCACTTGATGTATTTGGTTTTGAGAAAAATGTAAAATTAAGTATTGAAAATTTAAAACTTAATAGATCAAAGCTAAACCTTGGAGAATCTCTTCAGTTTGAATTTGATGTTATTTCGCAAAAATCAAAATCACAAAAACTGGTAATTGATTTCAAAATATTTTATCGTAAAAAGAATGGAGA
The DNA here is from genome assembly GCA_903919535.1 of uncultured Bacteroidota bacterium. Taxonomy (GTDB): domain Bacteria; phylum Bacteroidota; class Bacteroidia; order 2-12-FULL-35-15; family 2-12-FULL-35-15; genus 2-12-FULL-35-15. The sequence goes on from CAIXIP010000128.1 coordinate 1,305, forward strand.
GTTGTCCCCGAAGGTGTTTAAATTAAAAGAACTTGAGTTAAAACCGAAACAATTAGTTTCTATAAATAAAAGTCATCGTTTTCAGGATTTTACTACTCGTAAACATTATTCGGGAAAACATATCATTGAGATTATGATAAACGGAAATGTATATTCAAAGAAAGAATTTATGTTATCAGTTTAATAATTATTTTTATCGCTCAAAATTAAATTTCTGTGAAGTCTAAATTATATCAGATCGTTCAATACATCGTTTTATTAGTAATAGGAATAATCCTGTCATGGCTTTTTTTTAGAGGATTAAATTTTAATGAATTGATAGAAAAGGTAAAAGCAGGAAATTTTTCCTGGTTTTATATTGTTATGCTTGTTTCTTTACTCGTTTATATTTTTCGAGCATTACGTTGGCAAATGCTCATTAAAGCTATTGGATACGAAACAAAATTTCAAAATACATTTGCTGCTTTATCAATAAGCTATTTTGTAAGTTTTATTGTGCCTCGGTTGGGGGAAGTTACAAGATGTTTGTCAGTAAAAAAACAGCATGATATTCCTTTTATGAAATTATTGGGAACTGTAATAATTGAACGGTTTGTGGATATCTTGAGTTTGATGATTGTGTTATTGCTTACTTTGGTTTTACAGTTCAAACAGATAATTGAATTTTTGAAAGAAAATGTATTTCAGCCTTTTTATGAAGGGGTGGTTTTAAAAGTAATTGCTGGGAATCAAACAATCATAATTATTGTTTTTACTGTTGTAATTATTGCTGCATTTATTTTCATTTTTTTTCGAAAATACATTCGTGAGAAATCACCAAAGTTAATTCTTCAGTTTGTAGAAGGTTTAAAAGAAGGTATAATAAGCATCGCAAAACTAAAGCAAAAAAAACTATTTGTTTTGTACACTTTCTTAATTTGGGTATGTTATTATCTAATGACTTATTTCTGGTTTTTTGTGTTTAAAGAAACTTCAGTTTTAACTTGGGGGGCATGTCTCACTATTTTAAGTATTGGTACTATCGGTCGCTCTGTTCCAATTCAAGGAGGAGGCATGGGAGCATATCATTTCTTAGTAACTAATGTGGTTGTGCTTTATGGTGTAGGAGCAGGGTTTGGGAAAACACTTGCAACCCTTATTCATGCTGGTCAAACCTTTTTTACTTTTGCCATGGGCTTGATTGGCTTGGTAATATTTTTTATTCAATATTGGAAAAAACGATAATTTATTTTTGAAATTCCATTTTTAATTCTTTTGAAATCTGCTTTGCTCTTGCATAGAAAGCTGCAGAAGTTTTCGGTAATTGATCTTCAATAGCTGATTTTAATTCATTTTTTAATCCAGGATGATACTTGGCTATGTTTGCGATACATTGCATAGCATGAACTTTAACAACAACTGTTTCATCTGAAGAAAGCATAAGATCATAACAAAGATTCAATAATTTTCCTTGCAACTTTTGAGGAATGTTATGGGAAGCCAATACTTTTGTCATATTTCTTTTGATACCATCAACTTTGAATTGTTTTATACTTTCAATAAATTTTGAAAGATACGGATGCAGTAATTCAGGATGCCTATCATTGACTGAAGCTAATATCCATGATGCACGCTGAGGAAGTGGAGCGTTTTCGGTGTAAATTATTGCAATTATTTTTTTGAATTCATCCGGGTCATTTCCTACTGATCTTGTTATTTCATCAGTGTTGGCTCTTGAATGTTCTTTTGAAAGTTGATCCAAATAATTCATAGTACAAAAATATACAATTCTTGTTTCTTATCGTTATAAAGAATAGTAGCTTGATTACAAAATATATTATAAATTTGTTTGAAGTTCGATTGAGAAAAATCTAATTTCATTTTTCAATACTAGTTAGTCAACTATTTCAAATTATCATAAGTATGGTAAAAAAAAATCCCGATAATAAATTTTCTATCATTCGAAAATATGTAAAAGTAATTTTGTTTTTATTCTTTGTTTCATTCAGCGGAAAGGCGCAGGTTTTCTGGACAGAAGATTTCAATAATGGATGTGCAAGTAATTGCATGGCGGCTGCATATGTTGGAGCAAATGGAGTTTGGTCAGTTGCTTCTTCAGGTCCTGAAGGTGCTGATTATAACAATTGGTATGTCAGTTGTGCCGAAAATGGGCACACAGCAGGAGTTTGCGGAACAAGTTGTGTTGCAGCCAGTGCAACTTCAACATTGGCAACATTACATGTTGGATCTTCAGCATCTTCGATGGGAGATGTTGGTGCAGCTTATGATGCAGGGGGATTATGTGGTATATTAACTTGTGCTCTTACAGATAGAAGGGCAGAATCGCCTACAATAAATTGTTCGGGAAAGGTTGGGATAGCATTAAGTTTTAATTACATCGCGAATGGTGACCCAGGGAATGATTTTGCAAGTGTTGTTTACTCAATTGATAATGGAGCAAGTTGGCTTAATTTAACTACCCCTCCAACCACTGTTATTTGCAGTGGACAGGGACAATGGACAGCATTTATCTATACCTTACCTGCAACTTGTGATAATAATTCAACTGTAAAAATTGGTTTTAGATGGATAAACAATGACGATGGTGTGGGTACCGATCCTTCATTTGCCGTTGACGATATAACTCTTTCTGTCTCGTCCAATACTATTACAACCGGAAGTGTTACAGGAACTTCTTTTTGCGCCTGCGGCACTGTTGATGTCCCATTTGTAAGCACCGGAACATATATTGCAGGAAATATTTATACAGTTCAGTTATCTGATGTATTCGGAAGTTTCGCTGCTCCAACTAGTATCGGATCACTTGCGAGTACAGCAAATTCAGGAACTGTTGTTGGATGTGTTATCCCTTGTAATACTGTTTCAGGAACGGGATATAGAATAAGAGTGGTAAGTTCAACTCCGGTTGTTACCGGAACAGATAATGGAGTTGATCTAACAACTAATTCTTCTGTAGTTGCTTCAGTAAATATAACAGCAAATCCAAGTGGTACGGTCTGTGTCGGTCAATCAATTGTATTTACTGCAACTCCAACAAATGGAGGGGCAAGCCCAACGTATCAATGGCTCCTTAATGGTGTGAATGCAGGGACTAATTCTGTAACTTATACTTCAACGACTCCAACTAATGGTGATGTAGTAACATGTATTATGACTTCAAATGCTAGTTGTGTGACAAGTTCACCTGCAACTTCAAATGCGATTGCAATAGTTGTGAGTCTGAGTGTTACACCTTCTGTAACCATTGTTGGTGCTCCTACAACTGTTTGTTTAGGTGATCCGGTGACTTTTACTGCAACACAAACAAATGGAGGAACAGCACCAAGTTATCAATGGCAGGTTAATGGAATAAATTCGGGAACTAATTCATCAACATTTATTACAAATACATTAACAAACGGTTCATTAGTTGCGGTTACTTTAACATCTAATTCGCCTTGTGCTTCTCCAACAACAGCATCGTCAAATACTGTAACAATAACAGTTAATAATTGCAATAATCCTGTTGCGAATTTTTCTGGAACACCAAGAGTGATGTGTCAGTCTGGCTGCGTTGCATTCACTGATCTAAGTGTAAATTCACCAACATCTTGGAGTTGGCTATTCCCCGGAGCTTCCCCTGCAACTTCTATAGCCCAAAATCCAACAAATATTTGTTATTCCTCCTCAGGAAGTTATGATGTAACACTTATTGTTTCAAATGCAAGTGGCACAGATACTTTAACTGAAGTGGCATATATAATTGTTGGTAATACAACTCAGGTTAATATTACGGGTAATTTATTAATTAGTTCATGTGAAAAAACCGAATTAACTGCAGTGCCTTCTGATGGAACATATTCTTGGGGACCAGATGTGAATTTATCTAGCACCTCTGGTGCAACTGTTACAGCTGCACCTACAAGCACTCAACAATATTGGGTTACATACAATAGTCCTGAAGGGTGCACAGATTCTGATACAGTAACAGTTGTAGTAACTGATTTAAATACTTATTTTTTACCCACAGCATTAACACCAAATGGTGATGGAATAAATGATGAAATTCATTTACATGGTAGAGGTATTGAATCTTTTACACTTAAAATATTTGATAGGATCGGAGAACAGGTATTTCAAACCACGAGTATGGAAAAAGGCTGGGATGGAAGATTATTAGGTGTTCCAATGAATGATGGAGTATTTGTTTATACACTAAGCATTACATTTTGTAATGGCGAAAAGGTTAAAAAATATGGTGATATAACACTTGTAAAATAATTTTTTGAAAATGCGTTGTATGAAAAAATTAAAACTTTTAGTACTTATTCTATTTGGTGTGTTTTCAAATAGTTTTGCTCAGGATAGACATTATTCTCAGTTTTATGCTGACCCATTAGGGATCAATCCTGGCAATACAGGTGCATTTAACGGTGACCTGAGAGCATATACTGTATACCGCATGCAATGGTTTACAGTAACTAATCCTTTTAAAACATTTACAATAGCTGTTGATGCTCCAATTTTCAAAAAGAAAATGAGAAGAGATGATTATTTTGCTGCAGGTATTTTAATTGCGAATGATAATGTTGGTAGTCCGCGTTTAAACACCATGTCATACAACGCTCTTGTTTCCTACACAAAATACATTGGAGGAAAGCAAAAGCATGATATTACACTTGGATATAAAATAGGATATAATATTAAAACGGTTTCTACGGGAGCGGCTACTTGGGATAGCCAATGGGATGGAACAAATTATAATCCAGCTTATGGCGTAAGTGAAAGTGGAGGAGGAGGAATCGGGTATTTAGATATGTCGACTGGATTGGTATGGAATTTTAGAACAACTCATTTGTTTAGAAGTGCATTGGGTTTTTCATTTGATCATTTCACAATGCCGAATGTTTCGATACATGGAGGAAGAGATATGTTGATTCCAAAATTGGGTGTACAATGGAATATTGGATATAAATTAAGTGAAACAAGCAATACTACATTATTACCTAGTTTGATGGTTGCACAACAGGGTTCTTCATTATTGATCAATGGCGGAGTGAATGTTAAATATGTTTTACAAGAACATTCGTTATACACAAATAATCAAACTGATAAAGCTTTTTATATAGGCGTGTTCTATCGTTTCCGAGATGCAGCTTTTGTTACATTCAGATATGATTATGCTTCATTTTCATTTTCTGCAGCATATGATGCAAATCTTTCTGCATTATTACCTGCTACAAAGAGTGTTGGCGGTTTTGAAATAGCTTTACGCTATCGTGGTTTCTTAGGGAAAAATTTAAATTCAAAACGTTCAACTGTTCGCTTTTTTTAAATAGATAAAAAATAATAGTCTTCCTAAAAGACGAAATTAGAAGGAGTTTCCAGCAAATATTAGTGTTAAAATATGTTACGGAAACTTTGAAATCGAAAAAAGTTTCCATAGTTTTGCTTCCCAAATTTATATTTAAATGACTACAGGTATTCGTTTTCTAATTTTGGCGGTTTTGTTGGTGTTGATTGATTGGTATTTTTATCAGGCAATAAAAACAGTTTTATTAAATAGTTCAGTTTTTAAAAAGAACCTAGCATTATATTCATATTGGGGGTTCACTGTTTTTTCATTGCTGCTATTTTTAACTCCGGTAATTTTTACATTTAGCGATTTTCCGAAATTTGTAAAAGTGTACGTGTTTGCTTTTGTTGTGATGGTGGTTGTTTCAAAGCTTATTGGTTCAGTTTTTATTGCATTTGATGACATCATTCGTTTTTTTAGATGGGGAGCAAGTTATTTTCCAAAAACTCCAGTACTTGTTTCAAATGTTGTACCGATAGACCCACATGCAATTTCTCGTTTACGATTTCTTAATATTGTAGCCGTTACAATGTCTGTATTGCCCTTTACTAGTTTTATTTATGGTATGGTTAAAGGTGCATTTGATTATAAAGTACATCGAATCAAAGTTGTATTGCCAAATTTGCCCTCTGATTTCAACGGAATAAAAATCGTACAAATTTCTGATATTCATTTAGGAAGTTTCGTTTCTACAAAACCACTTGAAGAAGCCGTGAATATTATTTTGCAACAAAATGCTGATGTGATATTCTTTACGGGGGATCTTGTAAATAATGAATCTACAGAAACATTGCAATTTATTGATGTGTTAAGTAAAATTAAAGCCCCTATGGGCGTTTATAGTACATTAGGGAATCATGATTATGGTGATTATGTTACTTGGGAAACAACTGCAGCAAAAGAAAAGAATTTGCAGGATCTGAAAGATGTACACGCACAATTAGGATGGAAATTATTAATGAATGAACATATTGCTTTGAAAAAAGGAGGTTCTGAAATTGCTTTACTGGGTATCGAAAACTGGGGAGGCAATCTGAATTTTCCAAAATATGGTGATATGAAAAAGGCACATAGCGAAACTGAAAAATATCCAGTTAAACTTTTACTATCGCATGATCCATCTCATTGGAATATGCAAGTTACCAAAGAGTATAAAGATATTGATATTACCTTTAGCGGTCATACACATGGTTTCCAATTTGGAATCGAAATTCCGGGTTTGATAAAATGGAGCCCTTCGCAATTCGTTTATAAACAATGGGCAGGATTATATTCACGCGACAATCAGTATTTATATGTGAATAGAGGCTTAGGGTTTTTAGGATATCCGGGGAGAGTAGGGATAATGCCTGAAATTACAGTAATGGAACTTGTTAATTCGTAATTAATTACAATAATTTTGTATCGCTAAGTTAGCATCATTATTGCCTAATCCACTTGATTTTACAAGGTCCTGGCAACATTTTTCTTTATTGCCGATTGTATAATAACAAATTCCTCTTTCATAAAAAGAAGCTCCATCAGAATTGTTATAATAGATAGCTTTCGAAAAATCTACAATAGCATTTCTATAATCTTTAAGGTTTTCTCTGGCAATGCCACATCGGTAATATGCAGAGGCATTTTTAGGGTTATAAGCAATAGCGTTGGCGTAATCATTCAATGCCCCTTTCCAATCTCCGTTATCAGCTTTCAAAATTCCTTGCTCCAATGATGAGACAGATTCTTCCTCACGGGATTTTGGCTGATTTTGTGCAAATGATAATATAGAAAGAAGAAGAAATACTGTTGATAAAAATATTTTTTTCATTTGTTTAGTAATTTTTACAAAGATAAATTTTCTTCTACCAATGAAATAAAAAAAGCGTTGCTAATTTATTTTTAGCAACGCTTTTTCAAAATTCTTAAAAATATCTTACTTCAATTCCGGCATTGTATATTTTCTTCCTTGATTTTCTTTTTTCAAATAATCCATCAATGGAGCAAAATAATCCAGCATAGCTTTAGCACTTAGGTCACTTCCTGTTTTTTCTTTTAACATTTTTCTCCAATCAGCACTGGCACCAGGTGTCATGATATCAGAAATGAATTTACCTATTTCTTTATTACCATAATAATTGGTAGCATGTGGATCTTGATGTAATATGTTTTTTGAAATATGATCATGAACCTGAAATAATAAAATATATGAAAGTGCATAATCGTAATATTGTCCTGGGTCATTATTGATATGTGTTTTTGTTGCTGCATCGCAATATTCTTCTCCACGTGTTTTAGGGGGAGCAATTCCTTGATATTGTGCAGCTAATTCCCACCAGCGTTTGTTAAATTGATCAGCAGGTAAATTTTCAGCATATAGATCATGTTCGAACATGCTCATGGTTCCAGTGCTGAATGGAATAAAAACAACGTAGTTCAATGCTTCTTTTAAAAGCGTTTGCATCTCATCTGTTTTTGTTCCTTTAGGAATCAAATTCAGATTTTCCATAAAAGGTTTTTGCATTGCTGCCATTCCCATCAAACTACCTAATGCTTCATGGTAAGCACGATTTGCTCCCTGACGCAATAAAATTGGAACTTGTGGATTGCTATAGCATAAGTAGTAATAAATATGTCCTAATTCATGATGTGATGTTTCGTACCATTCACTAGTTGGTTCTACACTCATCAACGAACGAACATCCTGATCATAATTCATATGCCATGCTGAAGCATGATTGTTCTTTTTATATTTCGCATCTTTTGGGACAGGGTATAGATCTGATTTTTCCCAGAAAGTTTTTGGTAACTCAGGCATTCCAATACTAACATAAAAACGTTCACCTTGTTTAATTATCCATTCAGCATCTTTAGTTTTAAGTGCGCTATCCAAATTTATTCCTTTTACTTCTACAAGGCTTCCCCAGTCTTGTCCCCAACGGTTTGGTAACCATTCTGCAGGAATAAGATCCGGAACTTCTTTAACACCATATTTTTTTGCAAATTCGTAACGCGCATAAGTATGTAATTCGCGATAAAGTGGATACAATTCTTTATTGAATTTTTGAAGCATGTCAGTCATTTCCTGAGTGGTCATCCCATAATCTGAAACCTGATATTCAAAAAAATCTTTGTATCCTAAACCTTGAACGGTTTTGTTGCGCAAGTCACGTAAATTAATCAGACCAGCTTTCAAACCTTTTCCAACCTCTTTACTAGCTTCCCATGCTTTAAGGCGCTTAGGCATATTGGTTTCATCAGCCAAAATACCATCAATGTAATTTGTTGTAACGGATTTCCCATCGATCTTAAAATCAAATCCGAATAGATCTTGATTTTGTTTTGTTTCCGCTTTGATACGTGCTTTTACAACATCAGGTATAGTAGCAGGATTGTTTGCTGCATTATACAAAATGGCATTTAATTGTTTTACCTGAAGTTCAACAAGTTTGTCTTTTTGCGCCAAAAAGCCTTTTGCTTTTTCAATATTTTCTATGCTTCCTGTAAATTTAGCATATTCCTCTTGTGCTTTATTTGTAGCAGTGCTATTTGTGGAATCACCTTCAATAATGCGGGTGTTCGATAGCCAATCTGCTTCATTAGAAATAGTGCTGAGTTCTTGATATTTTTTGTTGTAAGAATCTAGATAGCTTTGAACACTGTCTTGTAAAGCTTTGTTTGCATTTGTATCTGTTGTTTTATTTCCTCCGCATGAATACATAAATACTGCTGAGGCTAATAGGAAAAAATATTTTTTCATAGGATCATTTTTTTGATTGTGGCAAATGTAATAAAAAGGTATTAGGCTATTTATGATTTATATTAGATATGGGGAATTTTTGACACCATTTATGTTTTCTTACTTTCTATTCTTTTAAGAGAAAAGAAAGAAGATTTAATATATTTGTACTATATGTCAATTTCAAAGCAAAAAGTAATTATTGTTGGCCCCGCATTTCCATTGCGAGGTGGAATAGCAAATTTTAACGAAGCTTTATGTCGTGCTATGAATGTGGCAGGGATAGAAACAAAAATCATTTCTTTTTCTCTTCAGTATCCCAATTTTTTATTTCCCGGGAAAACACAGTTTGATACCGGAAACGGACCGCAAGATATTGCCATTGAAACAAAAATTAATTCAATAAATCCAATTAGTTGGCTGAAGGTTGCAAAACAAATAAAGCAGGAACAGCCCGATTATGTGGTGTTTCGTTATTGGTTGCCTTTTATGGGGCCATGTTTAGGAACCATTGCAAAGTGGATAAAGAAAAAAACTAATATTAAAGTTATAGCCATTACCGATAATGTGATTCCACACGAAAAACGGTTTGGTGATCATATGTTCACTAATTATTTTGTAAAACAATGTGATGGATTTATTGCCATGTCGCAATCAGTATTAAACGATTTAAATGAGTTTACTAATAATCAGAATAAAACTTTTTTGCCTCATCCCATTTATGATATATTTGGTGAGAAGCTTGAAAAGTCAGCAGCATTGAAGCATTTAAATTTTAAAGAAACCGGCAAACATATTTTGTTTTTTGGTTTCATCCGAAAATACAAAGGTTTGGATTTATTGTTGGAAGCCATGGTTGATGAACGTATCAAACAATTAAATATTAAACTGATAGTTGCCGGTGAATATTATGAAGATGCAGCACCTTACAATGAGATCATCAAAAAAAACAAATTAGAGAATAACATCATTTTAAAAACAGAATATATTCCATCAGAAGAAGTAAAATATTATTTCTGTGCAGCTGATATCATCGCACAACCATACCGAAACGCAACCCAAAGCGGTGTGACCCAAATTGCTTATCATTTCGAAAAACCAATGTTGGTAACCAATGTTGGCGGTCTACCAGAAATTGTTCCTCATAATAAAGTAGGTTATGTTACCGAAATAAATTCAAAAGCTATTGCAGATGCAATTGTTGATTTTTATTCCAACAATAAAGAAGAAGAATTTATAAAAAATACAATTGTTGAAAAGCAACGTTTTTTGTGGAGTGCTTTTGTGAAGGGGATAGAAGGGCTTTATGGAAAAATTGCTAAAAAATAATTATCGATTGATAAGCAATTTGCCATTATGTTTGACAACCATCGAAAACAGCTAACAACCAAATTTTTCGTATTTTTGGCTTCTATTTTGTAAGAGAAAATTGAATTGTATCTTTTTCTCATACACTCGTTATAAAGTAAAATCATATTATGAAATATATTAAGAACATTGCATTCGCTATTTTTTGTTTATTTGCTCTAAACTCTTTTGCACAAAATGATAGCATCAATAAAAAGGATGCGGCAGGCAAAAAACATGGTCATTGGATAAAGCTAGATGACAATAAAAAGAAGATCTATGATGGTAATTTTGTAAATGATATTCCCGTTGGGAAATTCACTTACTACTATGATAATGGAACGCCATGGTCGGAAACTGTTTTTACGAAAAACGGAAAAGTAGCTTATACAAAAATGTTTGATGCCGGTGGTAAGTTGATGGGCGAAGGCAAATATATTGATAAGAAAAAAGATAGTTTATGGAAATTTTATAATAATGAAGGTAAATTGATTTCTGATGAAATGTATTCCAATGGCCTTAAGAATGGTAGTTGTAAAGTGTATTATGCAAATGCTCAGATCTCGGAAGAAAAAATATGGAAGAACGGTGTGCTTGATGGTCCTTGTAAAAAGTATTTTGAAACCGGACAAATAAAATATCTTGGTCAATACATCAATAATAAAGTTGAAGGGAAAGCTTTATTTTATCATACATCAGGAAAAGTAAATGCAGAAGGTCTTTATAAAGCCGATTTGAAAGATGGTGACTGGAAATATTATAAAGAAGATGGAACATTAGATCGTATCGATCCATATATTGAAGGTAGATTTGTTGGAAAAAAAGACCCGAATGTAATTTCAAAAGAGCAGGAAGAAAAAGAGAAAAAACAATACGAAAATTTCGAAATCAAAGATCCATATCAGGAAGGATACACTCCCCATTAATGAGTAAAAAAGGTAAAGTTTTATTAGCAATGAGTGGTGGAATAGATAGTTCCATTGCTGCATTATTACTTCATGAGCAAGGTTATGAAGTAGTTGGTATTACCATGAAAACATGGGATTATGCCTCGTCAGGAGGTTCAACAAAAGAAACAGGTTGTTGCAGTTTGGATTCTATTAATGATGCACGAATGTTGGCTGTGAATCTCGGTTTCCCACATTTTATATTGGATATCAGAAATGAATTTGGTAATTATATCATCGATAATTTTGTTGATGAATATTTAGCCGGTCGAACACCAAATCCATGTGTATTGTGCAATACGCACATTAAGTGGGAAGCGCTTTTAAAGCGCGCAGATATGTTGGATTGCGAATTTATTGCAACAGGTCATTATGCCCGTATCCGTGAAGAAAATAGTAGATATGTTATTTCAAAAGGGATAGATAATACCAAAGATCAATCGTATGTTTTATGGGGATTGACACAGGAAAGCTTAAAACGAACTATTTTTCCATTGCAAAATTTCCGTAAATCAGAAATTAAACAAATGGCTATTGAAAACGGATATGTTGATCTGGCAACAAAAAGCGAGAGTTACGAAATATGTTTTGTGCCCGATAATGATTATCGCGGATTTTTGAAACGTAAAGTTGATGGTTTAGAGGAACGTGTTGCCGGAGGAAATTTTGTTGATCGTTCTGGTAAGATATTGGGTAAACACAAAGGTTATCCTTTTTATACCATTGGTCAGCGAAAAGGATTGGTAATTGCAATTGGCGAACCTCTTCATGTATTAGAGATTATTCCCGAAACAAATACGGTAGTTCTAGGAAGCAAAGAAGAGTTGGAATTACAACAAATGACGGTTGGTAAATACAATCTTATCAAATATGCATCACTGCCCGATAATTTTGAAACACTTACAAAAATTCGTTACAAGGATCCGGGAACAATGTCAAATGTTTCGCATAAAGGAGATAAACTAAATGTGTTGTTTCATAGTCCTGTTTCGGCAATTGCACCCGGACAATCAGCTGTTTTTTATGAAGGTGATGATCTTGTTGGCGGTGGAATAATCGAACGACAGTTTCCGATTGTATATTAATTCTAATTACTTGGCAGATTAGTGAATGGTTGCTGGATTATAGAATTAGAAAATGTAATTGTTTTTTGAAACATAACGGTACTTAATTTTTCTTCAGAATTTTCTTTCCACAACAAAATTCCTTAACTTAGCAGTAGATTCAAGAATATCAATGAAGCGAATTTTTAAACTATTTATAACTTCCTCTATTTTGGCCTTGGGATTTTATTCTTGTAAAAAAGATAAATCGACAGCACCTGATATGGGATATAATTACTTTCCTGATCAAGTTGGGAAATATGTAGTTTATGATGTTGATTCATTCTATTATTATAATAGTCCTGTGATAATAGACACCTTTAAATTTCAGGTGAAAGAAAAAATACAATCCATTTATTACGACAATCAAAATCGCCCGACAATACGTTTGGAAAGGTATCGGAAGTATTATAATCCATCAACTCCATATAGTGCTTTACCTTGGGTTTTGTCGGATGTGTGGGCAGAAAATAAAACGGTTTTAACTGCTGAAAAAGTAGAAGAAAATACTAGATATATAAGATTGGTTTTCCCAACCAAAATTGATCAGTTTTGGGATGCGAATATTCAAAATGTCGAAGGTGACAGAAAGTTTAATTATCAATTTGTTGATCAATCACGAACAATTGGCAGCATTCATTTCGATTCGGTTTTACAAACTGTTTATGATGCCGGAGTTATTTTAACCCGTAAAGAATATCGTACAGAAAAATATGCTCGAAACATTGGGATGGTCTATCGTCAGATAATTGATATAGAATCACAACCAGGTAATAATCCTCCCCCATATTTCTTTCAAATACCAATTATGCAAAGAGTTACATCCGGTTATCAATATACAATGACCGTGAACTCATATGGAACAGAACCTTAACAAATATTATGAAAAAAAATCTCTCTCTCTTTTTATTTCTCTTTTTATTTCAATTTTCTTTTTCTCAAACGAAAACGAATTATTGGATCATTTTCAAAGACAAAAATGGTAGTCCGTATTCATTAACTAAACCTTCTGAGTATTTATCGCCTAAAGCTATTGAACGCAGAGCGAAACAAAATATTCCTGTTTCATTAAGCGATCTGCCTGTTAATCCCAATTATGTGGATGCTTTAAAATCAATTGGTGTTAGCATTATTAACCAATCTAAATGGTTCAACGCTATTTTAATTTCTACTGTTGATGCAAATAAAATTGCTGCAATTAATGCATTACCATTTGTTAAAGGTGTTCGCTCAATTTCCATTTCTCAACAATCTAAGCTTAACACAAAATTTGAAACGGAAAGCAATTCGGAAGTTATTCAAAATGAGAAGAGTGTAGCTTCTACTTCATCAACTTCGTTAGATTATGGATTGTCATTTAAACAAGCCAATCAAATAGGTGTAGATTGTTTGCACGATCTTGGTTTTCAAGGGCAAGGAATGACGATAGCCGTGCTTGATGCTGGTTTTTTAAATGCAAATGTTCTTCCAGCTTTTGATAGTTTACATATTCACAATCAGATTTTAGGGTGTCGTGATTTTGTTGTTGGAGACACTTTGGTTTATGAAGATTATCCTCATGGAATGAATGTGCTTTCTTGTATGGGAGGAAATCTGCCAGGACGAATTGTTGGAACCTCTCCTAAAGCAAAATTCTGGTTATTACGAACTGAAGATGCCTGGACAGAAAGTTTACAGGAAGAAATCAATTGGTTGGTAGGTGCTGAGTTTGCAGATAGTGTGGGTGCAGATCTTATAACATCATCCTTAGGATATAATATATTTGATAATCCTGCCGACAGCCATACTTACGCTGATATGGATGGAAATACAACCATTGTAACAAAAGCAGCAGATTGGGCAGTTAGTAAAGGCCTTTTTGTAGTTATTGCTGCCGGAAATGCAGGCGGTCCATCCTGGTATAAAATAACAGCTCCCGGTGATGCTGATAGTGTGCTAACTATTGGAGCAATTGATTCACTGGGTTATGTAGCTGGATTTAGTTCTCGTGGACCTACATATGACGGAAGAATTAAACCAAATACGGTTGCCCGAGGTGTTGCTGCAATTGTTGCTTCGACTTCTGGAGATGTAGCAGCAGAAAATGGAACGTCTTTTTCTACTCCAATTACTGCAGGTGCTGTGGCTTGTTTATGGCAAGCTAATCCTACAAGAACAAATATGGAAATTTTATATGCGATTGAGCAAAGTGCTAGTCAATACTTGTTGCCTGACACAATTAAAGGTTATGGCATTCCAAATTTTTGTACTGCCAATCAGTTGCTTGCCGGTATTGATGAAAATAAGTTTAATAACGAAAATTTGAAAGTGTATCCGAATCCATTTACTTCAACATTTGAAATTTCATTTTATTCAGATAAAAAACAGATCGTAGAAATTGAACTATACGATATTTCGGGAAGAAAATTGATTTCTCAAATGAAACAACTCAATGCTAATATTAATAATCATTTCTCCATTACTGAAATGGAAGGATTATCAAATGGCATTTACATTGTTCAATTAAGGACAACTGATAGAAGTTATTTCAAGAAAATTATTAAAAATTAAACCTGAAAATTCATATTTAATTTAAATCCCTGCCCGAAACCTAAGGTGGGGATTTTTTTTTCTTGCCTATGCTGTTTTTATTCTCTTTCTTTATCTTAACCAATATAAACTCTCTCTCATGACTAATAAATTAAAACTTACATTTCTTTCCGTTCTAATAGGTGCTGCATCTTTTGCATCTGATGGAGGAATAATATCTAATTCCAACAAAACAGAGATCCGTTACATTAAAAATGGAAAACGGTTGCCTGATGTTGCATATCAGCAAGAACTTAGAAATAAAGCTTCCTGGAAAAATTTTACAACAGCAAATGGAACCTGGTATGTAGTTTTTAATGAAGAAAATGCAAAGCCGCATCGCGCATTAGGTAAACCAATTCAAATGTTCGGAATGGATGCTAAAACACAGGCATTGAATTTTATTGGTCAAAAATTAAATGAATTTAATATTCCGTTAACCGAATTGAATTATATCGCTACTTCTTCATCTGAGAAATATCAATATGTTCATTTTGATCAGGTTCATAATGGAGCTAAAGTCTTAAACAGTGATTTGTATGTTAAGCTAACACCAGATGGAAAAGTAATTACTTTTGGGGTAGACGTTTTTAGTGATATTTCTATTTCTGTTTCTCCTGCCATTAGTTCATCTTCTGCTATACAATTTGCAAAAGTGGGTATAAATGAAAGCGTAACCAACACATCTGTTAATTCTCAGGTATGCATATTACCGATTCCTGAATTCAAACAAAATATTTACAAATTGGTTTATGAAGTAACAATTGAAACGATTGACAACAATACAATTCCTTCAAAATATTATACATTAGTTGATGCACAAACAGGAGAAGTTCTTTATCGCCAGAACAAAGTGAAACACGATGCAGAACACAACTCTGTAAACAATGCCTCACCTGCACCTATGCCCGCAGCAAGCACGGATGTTACCATTACAGGTACGTTATATACCAGCAATCCATACAATACAAGTGCAACTGTTCCATTGCGTAATTTAAAAATGGTGCAAAGCGCAACCACATTTTATTCAGATAGTTTAGGTTATTTTGGATTAACAAATGCAGCAGCTACAAGTCTGACTTTTTCTCTTGAGGGCTTATGGTCAAAGGTAATAACAGGAACAACAACTCCTTCTTTTACTGCAACTGTAAATCCAGGAACCAATTCTCTTTCTTTTAATTCAAATGCAAATATTCGTGAATTATCAGCTTATTATCATGTTAACATAGTTCATGATTATATGAAAACAAAATTTCCTGCATTTACAGGAATGGATAATCCTTTACCAACTAATGTTGATTTAACAAGTGGAACATGCAATGCTTTTTATGATGGAACATCCATAAATTTTTATGCATTAGGTGGTGGTTGTAATTCGATGGCACAAGTTGGTGATGTTATTTATCATGAATATGGACATGGCATAAATGATAAGTTTTATCAATCACAAGGAGGTTCATTTAATAATGGAGCGATGGGTGAAGGGTATGCTGATATCTGGGCAATGGGAATTACAGCAGATGCCGTATTAGGAATTGGAATGGATGCTGTTGATCCAACGGTTTTTGTTAGAAGGTACGATGTGAACCCTAAAGTTTATCCACAAGATCTGGTAGGAGAAGTACATGCTGATGGTGAAATTATTGCCGGTGCTTGGTGGGATACTGGAGTAAATTTTGGAAATCTTCAAAAAATGATGGATCTCTATAAAGAAACTTTTTATGCAGTAGTTACCGGCCCGGATGGAACAGAAGGTCAGGTATATGTTGATATATTAATTGAAGCTCTTACCTCAGATGACGTTCCAGCAAATGGTGGAGATAATGATATCACTAATGGGACTCCAAATGATCTGGCAATTGTAAATGCATTTGCTGCACATGGTATTACTTTATTATCTAACGCAATGGTAACACATACACCGGTTGTGGCATCTCCATCTTTTACAACGATTCCTATTAATGCAACAGTTACAGTTACATATCCATGGGCAATGAGTGCTGTGAAGTTGTTTTATAAAATTAATCGTACTGGTTCATGGATCCCAAATACCATGACAAATACCGGAGGAACAAATTATACTTCTTCTATTCCTGCTCAATCTCAAGGTACTGTGATAGCATATTATATTGGTTTAGAAGGCACAACAGGGATTTTATCTTCTGTACAGCCATTTTCAGCAAATTTAAGTAACCCAAATATTCCATATTATATTTTAAATGGTGCAACACTTATTTCGGTTGAAGACTTTGATGATAATTTTGGTGCATGGGGGTTAGGTATTCCATCCGATAATGCAACAACAGGTATTTGGAATGTTGGAATACCACTTGGTTCTTTTTCAACTCCGGGAGACCTCACAACAGTTGTTCAACCAAATGTGCAACATACAGTTGGTGGGCAGTATTGTGCGATAACAGGAAACGCAGGTTCTGTTTCAGATGCCTTAGGAACCAATGATGTGGATGGTGGGGAAACAACACTTGAATCACCAATTTATAATCTAAGTGCTTATACAAATCCAATTTTTACGTATTACAGATGGTATATTAATAATCCGCCTACAGGCGCTAACCCTGCAAATGATACTTGGGAAGTGCAAATTTCAAATAATGGAAGCAATTGGATCAAAGTTGAACGTACCAATGTTTCTGATAAAAGTTGGAGACGATATGCTTTCAGAGTGAAAGATTATGTTACACTTTCCAGTTCAGTGCAAATAAGATTTGTTGCCGAGGATAGTTTAATACCTGGTGCCAATTTAAATGGAGGAAGTATTGTTGAAGCGGCAATTGACGACATGTATTTATATGAAGAGACAGCAACAGGGATTAATGAAAATGATGAAGTTTCGAGTATGATAACCTATCCAAATCCTTCAAAAGATAATTTATTCATTGATTTTTCTATTGTGGAGACAACTGATGTAACTATTGAATTATCAAATTTATTAGGACAAAAAGTATATAGTTTAGCTTTAGGGAAAACTACTTCAGGTATCCACAGCAAAAAAATTAGCATTGAAAATTTAGAACAAGGTGTATATGTGTTGAACATGAAAACATCTAAAAACAGCAAAACTCAAAAAATCACTATTGTGAAATAATTTCCTTTTTCATCAGTACTTATCGCCCTTTATTCATAATTGAATAAAGGGCGATTTTATTTCTAACAATATTCTCTATTTTTGCATCTTCAATACACATAAATAAAAGCTCAATGAAAAAAATAATTATTCCTTTTTTAATTTTAAATTTCTCTTTATTGATTTCCGTTAAGGCCGATGAAGGAATGTGGCTTCCGTTGCTATTAAAGCAATTGAATGAATCAGATATGCAAAAAAACGGATTAAAACTTTCTGCCGAAGATATATACAGTATAAATAAATCCTGTTTAAAAGATGCTGTAGTTCAGTTTGGTGGCGGTTGTACAGCAGAAGTTATTTCTGATAAAGGATTAATATTAACAAATCATCATTGTGGTTACGGACAAATTCAAGCGCATAGCACTGTTCAAAATGATCTTCTGACAAATGGCTTTTGGGCAATGAATCAATCGGAAGAATTAACAAACCCCGGACTTACAGCTATGTTCATTATTCGAATGGAAGATGTTACTGCAAAAGTACTTGCAGGAATAACCGATTCGATGAGTGATGTTTTGCGTGAAGCAAAAATCAATGAAGCTATTTCAAAAATTCAAAAAGAGGCGGTTGTCGGCACTTCATATGGTGCATTTGTACGTCCATTCTATTATGGAAATGAATATTATATGTTTGTAACCGAAACATTTAAAGATGTCCGTTTGGTTGGAGCTCCGCCATCATCCATCGGTAAGTTTGGAGGCGATACTGACAATTGGATGTGGCCACGACATACAGGCGATTTTTCGATGTTCCGTATTTATGCAAATAGAAATAATGAGCCAGCTGATTATTCTCCCGACAATGTTCCTTATAAACCTAAATATCATTTAACGGTTTCTATGAAAGGAGTAGAGAAGGATGATTTTACGATGGTTTATGGTTTCCCAGGACGCACAAGTGAGTATTTATCTTCTTACGCTGTTGATATGATCATGAATGAATCAGACCCTGCTAAAGTGAAAATACGTGATACCCGTTTGGCAATTATGGATGCTGATATGAAAAATAGTGACAAGGTTCGTATTCAATATGCTGCCAAATATGCTGGTTTAGCAAACTACTGGAAAAAATGGCAAGGAGAAATGAACGGTTTGAAAAAATTGGATGCAGTAAATAAAAAGAAATTATTTGAGCAAGAATTTTTATTGAAAGTAAATACTGATGTTGCCGCCAATGCTAAATACGGTAAACTGTTTAGCGATTTTGAAAAAAAGTATGGTGAGTTTAGAGTGTTAAACAAACAACGGGATTATTTTGTAGAAGCTATTTTAGGCGTTGAATCTGTTACCTATGCTTTTGGGTTTACTGATTTGATTGATGCCTTGAAAAGTGGTAAAAAGCAAGCTGATGTTCAGGCAGCAATTGATAAGTTAAAAGCTAATAGTGTTACATTTTTTAAAAATTACAATGCTTCAACTGATGAAAAAGTGTGTGCCGCATTATTAAAGATGTATGCAACAGATATTGCAAAAGATCAACAGCCGGAAATATTTAAGGAAATTGAAAAAAAATATAATGGTGATTTTAATAAATATGCGAAAGATATTTTTGAAAATTCTATTTTCGTTTCTGAAGTAAAGATGAATGAAGCATTTGAGAAGATGGGAAAGAATTATAAGAAAATTCAGAAAGATCCTATATATCAATTAATGGGAAGTTGTTATTCAAAATTTACAAAAGATGTTCGCCCTCAATACACAGCTTTGGATGATCAGATAACAAAGCTGAATGGCATGTATATGAAAGGTATGCGGGAATTAATTAACACAAAAAAATATTATCCGGATGCAAATAGCACATTACGTGTAGCATACGGAAAGGTAGAAGGTTATCATCCGCGTAACGGAGTTTTTTATGATTATTATACCACTTTGGAAGGAATAATGGAAAAGGAAAATCCTTTGGTTGACGAATTTGTTGTGTCTCCCAAATTAAAAGAATTGTATAAGAAAAAAGATTACGGACCGTATGCAGATAAGAATGGGGAACTACGAATTGCCTTTTGTGCGAGCAATCATACAACTGGTGGTAATTCAGGAAGTCCGGTTTTAAATGGCGAAGGGCAATTGATAGGAACAAACTTTGATCGTGACTGGGAAGGTACCATGAGTGATATAATGTACGACCCTAACCAAGTACGAAATGTTGTTTTGGATGTTCGTTATACATTGTTTGTGATTGATAAATTTGCCGGTGCGGGATATTTATTGAATGAAATGACATTGGTGAAGTAGTTTTGTTAATCTATTTTTCAAACGGTTAATAATTTGAACTTTGAAAATACGGTATATTGATGCTTAATTAAGTTTGTCGGATCTATTGCCAGCACACTTTCTCGACTCCGCTCGAAATGACTCTAAGCGCTGTCAATTCGAGCGGAGTCGAGAAAGCTTATTTAACTATTTGATATTAAGCAGATTACTGTAGTTTATATTTTACGGTTGAAACATGGTTAAAACATTTATTACAACCTTGAATATTTAGTGTACCTAGCTTCTACGAAGATAATAATAATTTACTCGTTCGATATACCGATGTATCCTACCGCTTGATAAACATCAGGAAGATCTTGAAGTATTACACCATTTAGCAATAAAAAAGATCCTGATCCGATAATACTGCTGAACCAGAAGCCTAACTATAAGTTTACGTGCATATCGAGTAAAATTCTTATTAGGATTTACCACTTTGAAATTGACTGAAAACAATTTCATTTTTTTAGCTTCGTTGTCGTTTTCTTCCCCCTTTAAAACCATTGCCTATCTTGCAATTGAGAAGAAAAGCTCCTATTGCACCTTACACTACCGAATGGAGTGCCCGCTTCATTCACAAATATTCAAAGAACTAGATTGTAAACTTAATTAAAAAAAATAGAACTCATTAATTTCAGAGAAGATCTATAAAAAGCAAGGATTGAAATCCATATAGGATTGTAGGAAAAATCAAAAAATGAAACAATTTAGGTGCAATTACTTTATCTAAGGCTAAATAATTTTTGTCGCAAATATTTGCTATATTTGCGACAAGATATTGCTTCGAATAATGAATAAAAGTATTGAAATACAAGTTTTTGATAAGATAAAGAAGTTTCAAAGAGGTACACTGTTCTTTGTAGAAAGCTTTGCTTCCATTACTAATGCGAAAGCTGTAAATAAAGCTTTAGAAAGATTGGTGATCTCAGGCGAACTATATCGGGTAGCTACCGGTATTTATGTTCGCCCGGTGGAGGATAAAACATTGGGGACCGTTTTACCCGACATTGATTCAATTGCAATTGCAATTGCAAAAAGAGACAAAGCCCGAATTATACCAACGGGAAGCTATGCAATGTATAAACTGGGGTTAACTACCCAAGTGCCAATGAATGTGGTTTATTACACAGATACCTCTGCCCGGAAAATAAAAATCGGGAAGCAAACTATTACTTTTAAAAAAGCAAGTTCAAAAAATCTTTCTGCAATAGGGGAGATCAGTAAATTAGCTATCCAGGCATTACGCACCATTGGTAAGGATAAAGTAAAGGCAGAAGAGATAAAAAAAATAAAAGAGTTGCTGAAAAAAGAAAACAATTACCATTTACAACACGATTTAAGATTAGCACCCGAATGGATACGGAAATTAATTGGATCAATAAAAACAGTTAAGCCTAATGAATGATTTGTCCCATTTAAAAGAGTGGTTGCAATTACCCGACACAACCAAACTAAACGTTTTCAAAGAAACAGGAAGAAAGGTTGGCCTGCAAGATATAGCTATTGAAAAAGATTGGTGGGTGGTGCAAACACTATCAATTATTTTTTCAATGAAATGTGCTCCTGCATTAATCTTTAAAGGAGGAACTTCATTAAGCAAAGGTTGGAATCTGATACAACGATTTTCAGAAGATATTGATTTAGTATTGGACAGAGAATATCTTGGTTTTAAAGGTGAATTAAGTAAAGGGGATATACGCAGATTAAGAAGAGTATCGTATGAATTTATCACTACAAAATTTACCGAAGAACTTAAAGTAAAATTTATTGAAGCAGGATTGGTTGGCGTAAACATTAAGTATCGCGAGGTTGAAAACCACGATCAGGATCCGATCATTATAGAAATATATTATCCAAAACTTACTGAAACCGACACCTACTTAAAACCCGGACTGTTGGTGGAAGTAGGTAGTCGTTCTTTAAAAGAGCCTTTTACTCAAAGAACTTTTAGCAGCATCATTGCCGAAAATTACATTGACCGAGGCTTTGCAGATAAACCAATAACAGTTCCGGTAGTAAATCCAGAACGAACTTTTTTAGAAAAAATATTTCTACTACATGAAGAATTTCAAAGACCGCTGGAAAAAATCAGAGTAGAACGCTTGAGTCGTCACTTATATGATATTGAAAAACTAAGCCAAACTCCCTATTCAAAAACCGCACTAAAAAATCCGGATTTATATTACACCATCGTGAAGCATCGCAAGCTTTTTGCGCCCATTTCAGGAGTTGATTTTGAAAAACACAAGCCATCACTAATAAAGTTCATCCCACCTGATGAGCTATTACCATTGTGGGAATTGGACTATAAAGAAATGCAGGAAAATATGATCTATGGCGAAACATTAAAGTTTGCTGAATTAATAAAAACACTTTCCGAATTACAAGAAAAAATAAACGGGCTGAAATGGGATTAGCCATTTAATATCAAAATAAATACTCCTCTTCCTGAACTACATAATCAATTCGACTCTTAGTACTATTGCGAAAGGGTATATCGAGAGAGAAGGAGGGTTTTAATCCGCGCGCTGAATATTGAAAGCATCTGAAAATGTAATTCATAAAACTGCCACTGTAGCGATAATTACGAATGCAATCTTGTATTTTATTCCCGATCTCATTTGTATATCCTTTCCAACGGATCATGTAATGTGAGCTTTCAATCCATTCGTAAATAATATATGTCATGCAATCAACTACGTGATCTTTCGCCAGCAAATTTCCTTTTTGTGCACACCGTACCAGACGAATCATTATTTGATCTTGTATTTGTCTGTCTTCTTTATCTAACGGCGCCATTAGGGTGTAGAGTTTGTTTTGATATTTTGTTAGAATAGTATTAAGCTCTTCTTTATTTTCATAAGACAAAACTGCTATTTTATTTTCACCCAACTTCCAACGTTTTTGAAATGAGGGATCAAGTTTAGCTGTTACTAAATCCCAATCAATTTCCTCGGTTCCCGATTGAAAATTCTTCCATAAGGCTTTATATAAGTTCGGAGAATATTTTTTTATCCATCCCGGGTTAAAGGTTTTGGGTTTCTTTTTTTTCAAAAGTTCATTCAACCTTTTGTTTGCAGCCTGAAAATTATTAGTATTCATTTCTGTATAAAAAAAACGAAAATATTAATTAATAAATTGAGGCAAAAGATTGGGGTTATTTAGCGATTTTATTTTTTTACATAAATGTGCATTTTTTTACATAATTTTGATAACATAAATGTTCTTTGAAATAATCTACGCCTGTGTATTATAAGGAATTTGGCGTTACCGCGCATTCGGTAGTGTAATGCATAATCGTGGATTTTCCTCTCAGTCACAATACAGGTACGGGTTTAACGGGAAGGAAAATGATAACGAAGTTAAAGGAATTGGAAATAGTTTAGACTTTGGTGCAAGGATTTATGATCCTCGTTTAGGTAGGTGGTTAACTTGTGACCCTAAAGCTTCAAAGTATCCCGATTTTTCACCTTATAATTATGCAGTAAACAGCCCAATATTATTTTTAGATGAAGACGGAAGAGATATTGGTACGACCCAACAATTTGCTGATTCAAGAGCAGGAAGAGTTTATGACCAGTTGCAAAGTAACTCCGTATTTCAAAAATATTCATCACCATTCAAAGAAAATTCAACAACAAATTTAACATTTCATTATGACCCAACTTCTGAAAGAGGAGCAAGTGGGAATTCATCGACAACTTTACCAACTCGAAGTTGGCGAGATATGTGGACAACTGAAAGAGTTGAATCAACTATAAATATTTTTGCAAAGAATTTTTACAGTGAGAAAAAAATAGGTGACTTTACGGTTATTAAAAAACCGTCTGATATTTACATTGCAAAAACACTTATTCATGAAACGATTCACTCTTATTTAGCAGTAACTGGGAAAGGAAGAAGTCTCACAGCCGACCAAGAACATCAACTAATTGCAGTTGAATATAGGGCTGATATTGTTAAAGGGTTAAAAGAATATGCGAAAGAAAATAAAATAACGGGTTTATCTAATGCAGATTTTGAAGCAGTAAGTTGGGCTGGTTTGGATGGAACTGCCGCATACAAAAAATTACCAGAAGCTACTCGTAAGGATTATGAAATCAGAATTCGTAACTTATCAGTCCAATTTACTATAGAAAACAAAGTTGGGGATAATAAAACATCAGCTAAAGGAAATGTTCCTGATAAATCAACTCAAAACGTAATGGCACATGACCCAGATACA
>CAIXIP010000129.1 GCA_903919535.1 uncultured Bacteroidota bacterium
ATCAAAAGTAGTAAATGACCAATGGACAATGTTGCATTTTATTAATACAAACAAATAAATGAGAAAATTAAATCTCTTAACATTCTTTTTTTTACTGTTTTTTATTTCTCAAAGTTCCTTTGCGCAGCTTAATCCTATAAAGCAATTTACTGAAGATCCAATAAAGTTTTTGGAGGAAGTGAAAACTATGTTTGAATCAACAAACATGGACAAAAAAGAATTGAAAAACTTTATGGAGCAATTCACATTGGTTTGGAATTCGGCTAAATATGATGAGCAATTAAAAAAAGCCACTTACTCATCTTTCAATCAAATGGTGAAAAAAAAGCTTCGTATTCTACCTGAATACAAAAGCTACCTTGTTGCGGTTTCCAACTTTGTAAATTCAAATCAAAGTGAAGATAATTTTATTTCATGGCAGGAGTGTATCAACAAAATTTTGAATGAAAAAACGAATCGAAATTATTCAGATTATCTGGATATGAGTTTGAACCTTTTTGCGACAAATACATTTTATAAATCAGCGGTTATTGAATATGCTTCAAATAACAATAAATATATTTTCGAGTACGATAGTATTCCGAAAATTATTTTCCCTTCTTTAAATCTTAAATGTTATAACAATCAAAATGACAGCGGGATAATATATAATACTCATGGGGTTTATTATCCATATAAAGGTGTTTTTATTGGTCAGGGAGGAAAAGTAAATTGGCAACGCACAGGCTTAGAAGACAATGTTGTTTGGGCTGAACTAAAAAAGTATCAAATAACTCTTAAAACAAGTGGTTTTACAGCTGATTCCGTTGTTTTTTTTAACAAGAATTATTTTCAAAAACCATTAACCGGAGTGTTAACTGAAAAAGTAGTTTCAGAAAAAGGAAGTAATATATCGTATCCTCGTTTTGATTCTTACAGTAAGCGGATGCAAATTCCAAATATTGCTCAGGATGTTGATTATGATGGCGGTTTTAGCATGCGAGGAAATAAATTTTTGGGTTCTGGTAACAAAGAAAAAGATGCGCTTTTGATATTCAAAAGGGATGGGAAAAAGTTTTTAGTCGTTGGAGCTAATATGATTGGAATAACAAAGGATAAGTTTACTGCTGAAACAGCAAATATTAAATTTTACTTTGATAAAGATTCAATTACTCATCCAAGTGTTAACATGAAATTTATTATTAACACACGAATGCTTTCACTTATTCGTACTTCAGATGGAATTTCGAAGTCACCTTTTCTTAATTCGTTTCATAAAGTAGATATGTACTTTGAAGAATTGGCTTGGAAAATTGATGATCCTAAAATTGATCTGAGAATGTTGATAGGTAATAGTCAAGAAGACGCAATGTTCGAATCTTCTAATTATTTCCGCTCCGACAGGTATGATAAACTTCAGGGAATCGATCAAATTAATCCTTTAATTCAGGTGCGAGATTTTGTTAAAAAAAATGGGGATTCGCGAGATTTTACTGGTGAGGCATACGCAAGATATTTAAAATTTTCTGCAAATGATATTCGTCCTAATCTGGTTCGTTTATCAACAATGGGGTATATAACTTATAATGCTGTTGAGGATGAAGTTCATGTAAATGAAAAATTGTTTTCATACATAGCTTGCAGAGCAGGACATATTGATTATGACGTTATTCAATTCCCATCTGTTGTGCGTAATACGAGTAACGCAACCATAAATTTATTGAATTACGATATGACCATTTTTGGTGTAAAACAGATTTTTATGAGTGACTCTCAGAATGTATCTATTTTCCCAGCGGAACAGAAAATTATTTTAAGAAAAAACAGAGATTTTACCTTTGCAGGTGTTGTTCATGCAGGGCGTTTTGACTTTTTTGGGAAAGAATTTTCATTTGATTATGAAAAATTTATTATTAATCTAAAAAATGTGGATTCATTGCGTTTGACAGTAAGGTCAAATGAACCTGATGCATATGGAGAATATCCATTAGTAAGGGTGAAAACAGTAATTGAAAATATTAATGGAGATTTGGAGATTGATAATCCTGCAAATAAATCGGGGCGTAAAAATTTTCCGAGGTATCCGATTTTTAATAGTTTTAAGGATTCGTATGCATTCTACAATAAAAAGGTCATACAAAATGGAAAATATCCTAAGGATAAATTTTATTTTCACTTAGAACCTTTTACTATCGATAGTTTGGATAATTTTTCAAATGAGGGGCTCCGGTTTAATGGCGATATGGTTTCTGCCGGAATTTTTCCAACTTTTAAAGAAACACTTACTTTACAACCAGATTATTCCTTAGGTTTTGTTAGAGAAACACCTAAAGAAGGGTATCCGATGTACAGTGGAAAGGGAACCTATAATAGCGTAATAAAGTTAAGTAATCAAGGGCTAAGAGGTGATGGGACATTAAATTATGTTACTTCTGTTACAAAATCTAAAGATTTTATTTTCTTTCCCGATTCCACAAATGCAATGGCCCAAATGTTTGATATTATAGAGCAAAAAATCAAGCCCGAATTCCCACAAATGCATGGTGAGGATGTTAAAATTCATTGGGTACCTGCAAAAGATAATATGAGTGTAATCAATGGAAAAGAAAAAAAATTCATGGGTTATAATGGTCAATCAACATTTAATGGTCGATTATTATTAACGCCTAAACAATTGTTTGGTAATGGTACTGCAGAATTTGCAAAAGCGAGACTTGATGCTAAACTTGTAAAATTTAATTTTAATTCCTTTGATTCTGATACAGCTGATTTTGCTATTACTGACCCCGAACTTGCACAGTTTTCTTTTGCCACCAACAACGTAAATTCTCATGTTGATTTTACGAAACGTGTTGGTGAATTTAAATCAAATGGAAGCGCAACCATTGTTCAATTTCCTGTCAACAAATACATCTGTTATATGGACAGTTTTAAATGGATGATGGATGCAGGTAATATTGAGCTTGGCTCAGATAAGACAGCTGCAAAAGGATCGGGTGCAGGAGAAGATCTTAACCTGACAGGTCCTGAATTTATTTCGGTACATCCTAAACAAGATTCTCTTCGTTTTTATTGCCCATCTGCAACATATGATTTGAAAAAACACATTATTGATGCTAAAGATGTTAAGTATATAAATGTGGCTGATGCACGAATATATCCTGATTCAGGTAGAGTAAAAATATTAAAAGATGCAGTTATTCCGCCATTAACAAACGCCAAAATTGTTGCGAATGCAATTACGAAATATCACAATCTATATAATTGTACAACAAATATATATGCGCGCAAAAGTTATGCTGGATCTGGCTTTTATGATTATATCGATGAAATTAAAACGAAACAAACTTTTTATTTTAGTAACATTAGTGTTGATACTACTTATCAAACATATGCAGAGACAAATATTCCTGACTCCTCTAAATTCAGATTAAGTCCCAATTTTGAATATAAAGGAATGGTAAAATTAAAAGCAAGTAATCAGTTTTTAGTATTTGCAGGAGCTGCTCGTATTCAACAAGATTGTGCTGGAATTCCAAAGACATGGTTCAAATTTGAAGCGGAAATTAATCCTTCAAATATTTATATCCCTGTTTCGAGTGAGCCTGTAGATGCTGCAGGTAGGAAAATAGCAGCATCAATGATGGTGACTACCGACTCAACACATTTTTATTCAGCATTTTTATCTCCAAAGGAATCAACCAACGATCCTCAGGTATTGCCTGCAGATGGATTCTTGTTTTTTGATAAAGCTTCACGAGAATATCGTATTTCTAACAAGGAAAAATTAATAGAACGAGCATTACCTGGAAACTATTTAAGTTTAAATATTTCAGATTGCAAAGTTTATGGAGAAGGTAAAATAAATTTAGGCGGTGAATTTGGACAATTAAAAGTAGAAACATTTGGAAATGCAACTCATTATTTAATTCCGGATTCAACAAAGTTTGATATGTTAATGTCTTTCAATTTTTTCTTTGATGATGGAGCTATTGATAAAATGGGAGATGCAATTGCAAACTTTGCTGATTTAAAACCAGTAGATATTACTCGGCCTGTATTTGAAAAGGGAATGCGTGAAATGTTAGGAAAGGAGCAAGCGGACAAGTTAATTTCTCAGTTGAATTTATATGGTTCATTTAAAAAGTTTCCTGACGAATTAAAGAAAACATTATTCCTTTCGGATGTGCAAATGAAATGGAATAAAGATACCCGCTCTTATATTTCAAGTGGACAAATTGGTGTTGGAAATATTAATAAGATTCAGATCAATAAATATGTGAATGGAAGAATAGAATTAATTAAAAAACGTGGAGGGGATATCTTAAATATTTATCTGGAACTGGATGAAAAAAATTGGTATTTCTTTAATTATACTAGAGGTACGATGCTTGCCGTTTCATCCAACGATTCATTTAATAATTCTTTCAAAGACTTAAAATCAGATAAACGACAAAAAGCTGGGGAGAAGGGAGAACAAAATTATTATTATAATATTTGTCCTGCCCAGAAGAAAACGTTGTTTTTACGTAAAACAGAAAGCGCAACACAGTGATAAATTCATCAAATATTATTTTATTGTTTTTCGCTTATTTATTAGGCTCAATCCCTACTGCAGTTTGGATTGGAAAGTTTTTTTATAAAATAGATGTACGTGAATATGGAAGTGGAAATGCAGGAGCGACAAACGTTTTTAGAGTTTTAGGAAAAAAAGCGGGTATTCCAGTAATGGTTATTGATGTGCTAAAAGGGTTTGCTGCAGTATCCTTAGCTCATTTCAGCTCTTATGCAAAGGATTCAAATCAATATATTAATTTGGAATTAGTTTTAGGAATAGCTTCTTTAGTTGGCCATATTTTCCCATTATTTGCTTCCTTTAGAGGTGGGAAGGGCATTGCAACTTTGCTTGGAATCATCTTATGCGTTCATCCATTCGCAGCTCTTATTTCTATGGGAATATTTATTTTAGTATTGTTGTTATCTAGCTATGTCTCTCTAAGCTCTATGATTTCTGCAATAATGTTTCCAATCATTGTGATATTTGTTTTTAAAACCAAAGTGCCATCATTAATTATATTTTCAATTTTAATAGCAATAATGGTTTTAATAACTCATCAAAAAAATATTGAAAGGCTACTACGTAGAG
>CAIXIP010000130.1 GCA_903919535.1 uncultured Bacteroidota bacterium
ATCATTTTGAATCACACCAAAAATTGCATCCCTCACAACTTCGATACTTGTATTTTTTGTCAAAAACCCATGCACTCCTTTTTCAATTAAGAATGGGATTAAACCATCTTCTTTATGCTGAGTGAGTATTATGATTTTAATATGTGGGTAATCTTTTTTTACTAAAGAAGCTGCTTCTACACCATCCATTACTGGCATTTCTAAATCTAACAAAATTACTTCTGGTTGAAATGTGTTTAGTTGTTCTAATAATTCTTTACCGTTCGATGCCTGAAACAAAACTTCTAAATCTGTATATTCTTTTAAATAAGAGCAAAGAGCATTGCGGAAAAGGGAATGGTCATCTACCAAAGCGATAGCGGTTTTAGTTTTTACCATAAAATTGCCTAAGGGTTTATGCGGTAAATGTAAAAAAATAGTTGAATAAATTTAAAGCAAATGCAACTTTAGGTGTTTACACCTAAAATATAAACTTAGGTGTTTTTACTATTGTAATGCTTGGTATGCACCACTACTTTCGCTATGCTTATTCATCTGAATAATTATTTTTTTAATTTAATTATTACTAACATAAAATTAAAACACATGAACCACATGAGAATCAAAATTTTGAAAAGAGCAATGTGCCTAATAATGATAATTACAAGTGCTATTTCATTTGCTCAATCACCTAGTTGGACTTGGGCAAGAGCCTCTGGTAATGGGAACTTACTTAGTGAGGGTCAAGCTGTGGCGACCGATGCTGCAGGTAACGTTTTTATAACAGGATATTTTAATGCACCAACTATTACTTTTGGAAACTTCACCTTAACACGAGGAGGGAATAGCGGAAGTGGAGTATATGGTATTTATGTTGTAAAATACAGTTCAAATGGTACAGTACTCTGGGCTAGATCTGCAGGAGGCTCATCACTTGATATCCCTTACGGTATTAGCGCAGATGCAGCCGGAAACGTATGGGTAACAGGGTCCTTTAATTCTAGTCCCTTTATAGATTTTGGCAATGGTTATACTATAGCGTACCTAAATGGAGAGAATTATTTTATTGTAAAATATAATGGCGCGACAGGTAATACCATGCTCGCAAATGGAGTTTCTTCAGGTACAACCACTGGTACTTCCCATCGAAATGTAGGGTATTCCGTTACAACTGATGGTACTGGAGTATATGTCACAGGAGCATTTACTAATCCCACGATGTTTCTGAGTGGTACGCCAATTTTGAATAGCAGTCCAACTCATCTTTTCACCTCATTTGTTGTAAAATACGATTATAATGGTTCTACTGTTTGGTCTAAATCGGCTTTATTAACAGGGACAGGTAATTGCCGTCCTTACGATATCGCTACAAATTCAGGTGGAGTTTATATCACAGGTGATTTCCTAGGTTCTGGGTTGGTTAATTTTGGAACCACAGGTAGCCCTATTGCGCCTTTAAATGCGGGAATCAGTGATATATTTATTGCGAAATATAATGTTACATCAGGAGCCATACAATGGGCAAAAAGCTATGGGGGAACAACAAATGATTATGGCAATTCAATTTCTTCAGATGCTTGTGGAAATATTTATACGACAGGATATTTTGCTAGTTCTTCAATAACTTTCGGAACTAATACTTTTACAAATGTTGGAAATAAAGATATGTTTGTGACGAAATGTGATGATGCAACAGGAAATGTACAATGGGCTAAACAAGTGGGTGGAAGCTTAGATGAAATCGGGTATTCAATCAGTGCCGATTTAGTTGGAAATATATATGTAACAGGTCGTTTTGATTTATTACCAGGTTACAATGTTTCCTATGTGCCTGTAAATTTTGGTTCTTCCATTAGCCTAACTCCTCCTTCCGGTTCAGTGGACCCAATGTTCGTGGTTAAGTATGATTTGAATGGCAATACACTAACAGGCACAGCCCTTTCAAGTGGTTCGGATGATAGAAATGATGTTGCAGTAGATGCTGTTGGCAACGCATACATAACGGGAGATTATATGGCAACAACTCCTTCGTTTCTCGGCTTAGGTTCGCCATTAGATGAAAACATATTTATTGCTAAATATAATAGTAGCTGTTGTACTGCTCCCACTTTAGGATTAACTGCATCGTCTAATTTAATATGTCAGGGTCAGAGTGTTATATTAACTGCAACTGGTGGTGGTGCATATACTTGGACTTCAGTGCCTGCAGGAACCTATCCTAGTTCAGCACAGATAACAGTAACTCCATCCGTAACAACCGTCTATACTGTTACGGCTACCGGAGTATGCCCAAATATGGCTTCGACAACAATTACAGTAAGCCCTACACCACCAACTGCAATTATAGGAAATACCTTTGCATGCAATACAACAACATCTGAAACATACACCTTGCAAGGTACAACGGCAGGGGTAATTTACACATGGACAATAACAGGTGGCACCCCCACAACAGCTACAGGGACATCATGCAATGTCTTATGGAATAGTAGCAACGGAGGAACCATTTCTGTAAATACTGCTGGCGCTGCATGTCCTGCAACACTGCTTACTGTTAATTCGTGTTGTCAGGTACCTAGCACTGGTACTACTGTTTACCTAAGTGGCGCATCACCCAATCATGGAGCTACTTATACATCTTACAGTAATAATTCAATCACTACAGGAGCACCTTTCATTTATGTGATAAATGGAACTTATACAATAAACAGTGCTGTAGTTTTTAGCGGTTGTCAAACTTATTTTGGACCATATGCACAAGTAAATATTAACTCAGGTGCAAGTTTAACACTTAATAGTAATGCTGGCATCCCTACTGTATGGCAAGCGGGTTGTGGCACAATGTGGAATGGAATTGTTATAAATTCAGGAGGTAGTTTATTAGTAGATAACTCAACTATACAAGATGCTATTTTAGCAATTGACTCTAGGCAAGGCGCACTTGTAAGTGTTCAGAATAATTCAAAACTTAATCTGAATTTTAGAAATGTAGTTTTAGAAACCTACACATTAGGAACACATCCATTTACCATTAAAGCTAGTAAAGTTGGAAGCTTCAATAGTTCTAACCAACCAGTATCTACTCTTTTACCCCCTTATGCAGCTGGTACTCAACGACCAATATCACAAGGAGGAGGAACATACAGCGGAAGAACATATAGTGGAATTGAAATACAAAACTGTACACAGGTAAACATTGGCGATGCCTCTGCAAGTACATTGTTAAATACGTTTAACAATATGGATAGAGCGATTGATAATTTAAACTCAGGATTAACCGTTTACAACAATAGTTTTACCAATGTAACTTATGCATCAGGTACTCCACAACGTGGATATTGCATCTATTCATCAAACACCTCTGGAACTGTAAAAACATTAATTGTTGGCGGAAACGCTACAAATTATCAGAAAAATACATTTTCAAATTCAAATTGGGGTGTAAAAGCAGATCAAAATCAAATCACAAATGTTTCTTACAACACATTTACGAACATGAATACTGGTGTTTATTTAAGTAACATGACTACAACGACCTGCTCATCAGCAGTAGATAACAACATAATTGATGATTGTGACTACGGAATTTTTGGATACAATAACACTGGATATTCGATATTTACGGCAAGATTGAATAAAATTAATAATACAGGAACAGCCAAGCCGAATGCAAAAGGAATTTCTATTTCAAATCCTACACTCAGCACTAACGCTTTGCCAACATTAAGCATTCTAAATAATAGCATAAAGCGTGTTTCGAGGGGGATTGAAGTAACCAACTTTACGCATCCTGATATTGAGCACAATTTGGTTTTAAATGTAAGTGATCTTGGATATGGTGTTGATGCCAACGGTATGCTTATTACTACCTGCCCAAGTGCCGAAGTTAGATACAACAGGGTTTCTGGGGCTTACGCTGCTGCTTGGTGGCAAACAGGTATCCGTTTTGAATCTTGCATCAGTGCTTTGGTTACCAGAGATACTGTTACAGATATAGGTCGTGGTCTTTGGTTTGGTGCAACTTGTAATAATTCAGAAGTTGCTATGAACCGTATGGTAAATAATTACGATGGACTATACCTAAACTGGGGAATCATTAGCCCGCAATACGCACCGGCAGGCGCATGTATTGCTACTGGTAATACTTGGAGTGGTATGTTAAATAGTAATATTTATGCTGGAAATTCTTATGGAACAGACTCCCCATTTTACGAATTATGTTCTACTTGTGGCGGTTACACATCTGATATGCATACTGCGAATACTATGAGTCTAAACGGACCTATTGGGGCCTCATCAGCAGTCCCTATTTTACCATGCAATACTCTTTCTACCCGCAGTATGAATCATGGCAACAACGATGAATGGCATAAAATAACAGAAAATAAACACTATTTTAATACCTACGATGCATCGGGCAAATGGTGGGAAAAATACAATTTGTACAATGTATTAAAAAACGATACATCCCTTGCAGGACAAGATTCGGTTTTAAAAACATTTGCCGATAGTATTGCTGGTGTAGGAATTGGTAAGTTGTATCAAACAAACCAAGCTATTAATTCTACTTTGTCTGGCACAGCAACAGCTTCGGCAACAAACGCAACCGTTATTGCCGGCAATCAACAGGAGCAATACCTGAAAGATGTCAATGATATAATTATATCGAGCCGTGCAAATAACAATGTACTTAGCGCGAGCGATATAAGCACGCTTAAATCAATTGCTAAATTATGCCCTTACGAAAGTGGCCCTGCGGTTTACAATGCACGTGTTTTGCTTTCAAGCGTTGATACTAGAGTGTATAAAAACGATTGCGAAGATGCCAAACCTATTAAGCACAAACATTTAATATTGACAGAAGGTAATGCGCCAATAGCAGTATTCCCAAATCCGGCAAACGATAAATTAAACATTGCAATTCATCTGGAAGAAGGACAAACAGGTAAATTGAACGTTTACGACTTAACAGGTAAATTGGTGTTAACAAGCGATATTCATTCGAATACCGATGTAACAGAAATTTCGACAGTTTCACTAAACGAAGGTATTTATATTTACAAGCTAAATATAAATAATGCAACACTTAATACAGGTAAATTAAGTATAATACGTTAATAATAATTTTTACATTTGAAGCCATAATGCAAGTATGTTGCA
>CAIXIP010000131.1 GCA_903919535.1 uncultured Bacteroidota bacterium
AATTTTATTGATCAAACAAAATTACAGTTTAATTTTAATTCTTATAAAATTATATGAGGTCAATAAGCTTTAAAAATAAGGTATTTTTCTATGTTTTTTTATCAACAATGGGATGTGAATCTATTTTGGATGCTAATTATTTCAACTGATTAATAATGAGTATTTTTGTTTTAATGAAAAAACGAAAACCCTTAATTTTAGTAACCAATGACGATGGTATTACCGCTCCAGGTATTGTGGCGTTGATAGAAGTAATGAAAACACTTGGTGATGTAGTTGTTGTAGCACCTGATAAGGCACAATCAGGAATGGGACACGCAATTACTATCAATGCAACTTTGCGCATTAATAAAGTAAAAATCTATGGAGTAATGGATGAATACAGTTGCTCAGGAACACCTGTTGATTGTGTGAAGTTTGCTGTAAATAAAATAATGACACGCAAACCTGATCTTTGTGTGTCAGGCATTAACCATGGTTCAAATAGTTCCATTAACGTAATTTATTCCGGTACGATGTCGGCTGCTGTAGAAGGCGCAATTGAAGGTATTCCTTCAATCGGATTCTCCTTATTAGACCTTTCGATTGATGCTGACTTTTCAGCTTCTAAAAAAATTGTAAAGACAATTGCACTTAAAGTTCTAAAAGAAGGGTTACCAAAAGGGATCTGTTTGAATGTAAATATTCCGAAATTAAAATTTGACGAAATCAAGGGAATAAAGATAAGTCGCCAGGCAAAAGCTAATTGGATAGAGGAATTAGATGAACGCTTTGACCCTCAGGGAAAACCTTATTACTGGCTTACAGGAAAGTTCGAAAATTTTGACAAAGGACAAAAAGATACAGATGTTTGGGCTCTGGAAAATAATTACGTTTCTGTTGTTCCCACTCAATATGATATGACTGCTCATACTGCAATCAAGGAATTAAGTAAATGGAAGCTTTAACTTATCTACAAAAAAATGAGAGAAATAGATTTTGATAAAACATGGATTGGTCTTGTATTAGGTCTGCTTGCACCTTTTATTACTTTTCTGATTTATTATTTTATCAACTACCATTATATGACCATTCGCGGTTTTTTTAATTATTTAGTATTGGGAGAAACCTTTTCTCCAATACTAAGTTTATGTGTATTGGCTAATTTAGGAGTATTTTATTTATTTCTCTGGAAAGAAAAGTATTTGGGAACTCGAGGTGTTATTGGTGCCACATTTTTATGGGCAGCTGTGGTTATCTATCTTAAATTTTTCATCTAAAATCAGATGAACTACTACATAATAGCTGGGGAAGCTTCGGGAGATCTACACGCATCCAATTTGATGAAAGAATTGAAAGTTGTCGATCCAAAAGCTCAATTCCGTTGTTGGGGTGGAGACCTGATGAAAGAACAAGGGGCAACAATTGTAAAACATTATCGCGACCTAGCGTTTATGGGATTCACGGAAGTATTGATGAATCTTCGTACAATTTTCAAAAACATTGATCTTTGCAAAAAAGATATTTCTCAAAACAAACCAGATGTATTGATATTAGTAGATTACCCAGGGTTTAATTTGCGAATTGCTGAATATGCTAAAACAATGGGGATAAAAGTTTTTTACTACATCTCTCCACAAGTATGGGCATGGAAAGAATCAAGGGTCCATAAAATTAAACGTATCGTAGACAAGATGTTTGTGATACTTCCTTTTGAAAAAGAATTTTATCAACGCTATGATTATCCGGTAGATTTTGTCGGTCATCCATTACTAGATGCCGTAAATCAATTTTCAATTCAAGAAAACTCATTACCCTTAAATTCTAATAAACCAATTATTGCATTATTACCCGGGAGCAGAAAACAAGAAATAGCAACCATGCTGCCACTAATGTTATCAATGCAAAAACACTATTCTGACTTTCAATTTGTTATTGCTGGAGCCCCTTCACAAAATAAAGAATTTTATCAAACGTTTATTGGTGATTCCGAAATAAAAATTGTTTTTAATCAAACTTATCAATTATTGCAAAAAGCAGAAGCTGCTTTGGTTACTTCCGGAACAGCAACATTAGAAGCTGCGCTATTTGGCGTACCTGAGGTGGTTTGTTATAAAGGTGGAGCGATATCTTATGCAATTGCAAAAAAATTAGTGAAAGTAAAATACATTTCTTTGGTGAACTTGATAATGGATAAAGAAATTGTAAAAGAATTGATACAAAACGAATTGAATGAAACGAATCTTAAAATTGAATTGGATAAATTATTAGTATCAAATTCACGAAATATAATGTTGGAGAATTATTCTGAACTAAAATTAAAACTAGGCGGTTCTGGGGCTTCAAAAAAAACTGCTGAACTTATGTTCAATTATTTACAACAATGAGATCAATAAAAATATATATACTTCTTTCTATTTTATTTTCTGGTTTTACAATTGCTAATGCTGAAAATGTAAGGGTACGGATTTTAAGCACCAAAATAATTAAGAGCTTTATTTTTTCTCCAATTAGCGGAAGTTACACCATTTATGGAGATGGCATCCTCTTAAAAGATTATGACCCAACAGGTATTTTTCAAATGGCAATCGAAGGAGATTCTATCAGATTAAAAACATTTGAAAAAAACATAGGAAAATTTGCCTCTTTAAAGATGATCGCTAAAGAAACAATTGCGGCTTTTAAAGTAAAATCTGTAGACCCAGCGAGTCGCATAAGAACATATGATGACAATCTGGAAGTTTCTATTTCTGCAGATAAAAGCCAGCTTCAGGTAATTAACACTGTAGATCTTGAAAAATATATTGCAGGAGTTGTTGAATCTGAAGCAGGAAAAAATAGCAGCTTAGAATATTATAAATTACAAGCGATATTATGTCGCACTTATTTATTATCACATATTAATCGGCATATTTTAGAAGGCTTTGAACTGTGTGATGACGTTCATTGTCAGGCTTATTTAAGCAGAGCTTCAGAAGATAATGATCTGAAAGCAGTTTTAGAAACAAAAGGTTTAGTAGTTGTAGATAATGAACTAAACTTAATTACGGCAGCTTTTCATGCCAATTGTGGTGGTGAAACATGCAATTCACAAGATGTCTGGGCAATTTCAACTACTTATTTAAAATCAGTGAAAGACACTTTTTGTTTACATGAAACAGCTGCCACATGGCAACGAACAATTTCACTTGAAGATTGGAAAAGTTATCTTCAAGTAAAACATAAAACACCCCCGAATGATAGTTTGAAGAATGATGTCACAACTTCATTTAATCAACAAAATGGAAGAGCAATTTATTATGTAGATAAAGATTTAAAAATTCCACTAAAAACAATTCGTGCAGATTTTAAACTTAAATCAACTTTCTTTTCTATTCAGCCAATTGGCGACTCACTAAAATTTACTGGACGTGGATATGGCCATGGGGTTGGACTTTGCCAGGAAGGAGCTATGCGTATGGCAAAATTAAAATACAATTATCAGGATATTCTTCACTACTATTACAAAGATGTTCATTTGGTTGACCTTTCTGCTTTAAATTATTTCAAACAAGAATAATGCAATTATCCAGAATCAAATATATCAGCATTGCTTTTTTCCTATGCTTCACATTTGATCTAGCAATTGCGCAAAACGATTCTGTTCCTACTACTCCATTCAATAAAAAACGTTTAGCATTAGTTATTGGAACCGAAACTGCTTTATATACAGGTTCTATATACGGCTTAAATGAATTGTGGTACAAGGATTATCCACGCTCTTCTTTTCATTTATTTGACGACAGTAAAGAATGGCTACAAATGGATAAAGTTGGTCATACAGTTACCTCCTATTATATCGGTCGTGTAGGAATCGGATTAATGAAATGGAGCGGTGTAGAACGAAAAAAAGCAATTTGGTATGGCGGCATGCTTGGTTCTTTGTATCAAAGCACTATTGAAGTTTTAGATGGTTATTCAACACAGTGGGGATTTTCTGTTACAGATTTTGCTTCAAATACACTTGGTTCAATTATAGTTGTTGGTCAAGAATTAGCATGGGATGAACAACGCATTGTTTTTAAATATTCGTTTTTGCCAAGTGAATATTCAAAATATCGACCAACTATTTTAGGAAGTAATTTACAAGAAAATATGTTGAAAGATTATAATGGGCAAACCTATTGGCTTTCTATAAATCCTTCCTCCTTCATGCGTAAAGAAACCAAATTTCCAAAATGGTTAAACATAGCAATTGGTTATGGAGCGGAAGGAATGACTGGTGGAGAATATAATCCAGCAACTTATTATGCTAATGGAAATCAAATATCTTTCGAGCGTTACCGACAATATTATCTCTCCCTGGATGTTGATTTGACACGTATAAAAACTAGATCGAAATTTTTAAGAACTATTTTTTATTCTGTTGGATTTATAAAAATACCCGCACCCGTTATTGAGTTTAATAAGCATGGTATTTATCCCAAAATTATGGGATTTTAATTAAACCCTTTCAATTAGTTATCAATCCCGATGATTCTCGTTTGTTATAATCTATAATTAAAAGAGTATATAAAAATACACCAACAAAATATAATACAGCGGTTATCAGAAAGATGTTGACATATTCAACATTTAAATGACGGAGAATTCCAAATCCCACAGCACTAAAATAAGCGGAACCAGACCATATTGCAGAAGTTAAACCACTTACCATTTCACGATTTCTTTCACCAA
Source organism: uncultured Bacteroidota bacterium (assembly GCA_903919535.1). Classification (GTDB taxonomy): domain Bacteria; phylum Bacteroidota; class Bacteroidia; order 2-12-FULL-35-15; family 2-12-FULL-35-15; genus 2-12-FULL-35-15. The sequence continues at coordinate 4,696 of CAIXIP010000131.1, forward strand.
CATATTTCATGGTAATTTCCGTAGTCATTGGAACAGCAGTGCTCATCAATGGTTGACGCAGCATATAGAATAAGGCTGCAATAAAAATTGCAAAACTCCAATGACTATAATATTGTGTTGTTGCCATTATTATCAATGCAAGAATAGCGAAGCCTTGCGTTGTTGGAACAACTTTTAAATGTCCATAACGGTTTTTTATTTTAGGAACATAAATGGCAACAATAGTAACTGAGACTGCAGTAATAAAATTAAGCGTTGAAAAAACTGAAGTACTCATGTTATGAACATTTGAAAAGAACAAACTCATGAAAGGGATTGTAAAGCCTGCACCAATAGCAATAATGCTTGTAGGAACAAGCGCACGTATAATTATTTTCCAATCATATTCTCGTAGATCACTTCTCTTTTCAATAATCACAGGAACTTTTTCTGCTTTGTTCATTTTTAAAACAAAGTAAACACCAAAAAATCCGATCAATGAAATAGCAAATAATAGATTCCGTTCACTGAAAAGTATTTTATCATACCCATTAAAAATAGCGATTATAAAACTTCCGGCAATACTGGCAATACTCCACGTTGCAAAATTGAGAGTAATGGCAAGTATTTGCTGTACTTTTGAAGCATTACGCATGATGTAAGGAAGTATTGGAATCTGAATAAAAGTATAAGTTGTTCCCCATAATAAATGTGACACTAACAATAGGCTTGTTGAGTGTAATTGAACTCCAATTATTATAAGCAAAGCAAAAAATGGAACTCCAATTGCAGCAACATAAAACATAGGAATGATTTTTCTGCCCTTTATGTACATTCCAAGAAACAAGGCTAATGCGAGCATTCCAAAATAACGATAAGAGGTAAAATGAGCATATTGCGCATCGCTATACCCTTCTGACTTCATATACAAAGGAAGAATAGCAACAAACGAAACATTTATGAGCTGTACAAAAAATTCAACTGTTATTAAGTTAAGAAGTGATCTATCGAGATTAAGATATTCTTTTATTGTTCTGCGCATAAAATTGGGGTGGCACCCTTTTGAGAAATGGAAAATATAATTTTAAATTGCTTTATGTTATCTAACTTTTTGAATACAAATTTAATTTCACCAAATATTCTTTTATGTCTTCTAGCTCAGTTGGTTCAAACCACTTGACCTCATCATCTTTTCGAAACCAAGTCAATTGACGTTTTGCAAAATTACGTGTGTTTTTTTTAATTAATTCAACTGCAAAATTCAGGTCCGTTTCCCCATTCAAATACCCAAACAATTCTTTGTATCCTACAGTTTGTAACGCATTTAAACTTTTGTGGATTTGTAATGATTTCACTTCTTCCAACAAACCTAGTTTTATCATTTCATCAACACGCTGATTAACTCTTGAGTATAGAAGTTCACGCGATGTATTTAAACCCACTTTAATGATATTGAAATTCCGCTCTTTACTCTTTCCTTCACGTAACGAAGAATAAGGTTTCCCGGTACTTAGGCATACTTCCAAAGCACGACTAACACGATGTTTATTTTTTAGATCAACTTTCGTATAATAAACAAGATCGAGGTCTTTTAATATTTCTTGCAACCCTTCAATTCCATTCGACATGTAAATTGAATTGATCTTTTCTCTTATCTCAGGATCTGCTTCTGGTAATTTATCAAACCCTTTACAAACAGCATCAATATATAATCCTGAGCCGCCAACCATCAATACTACGTTTCTTTTTTGAAATAAATCCTCCAAGAGTTCAATAGCATCTACCTCAAATTTTCCCACATTATATTCTTGTAAAATTGAATGTGAATCAATAAAATAATGCTGCACTCCCTGCATTTCTTCTTTACTAGGCTTAGCTGTCCCTATACTCATTTCTTTGAAAAACTGGCGGGAATCAGCAGAAATAATAGGACAGTTTAATTCTTTTGCAAGAGCAATACTTAAGGATGTCTTTCCTATTGCAGTTGGGCCAAGTAAAACAATCAAACTTTTTTTTGTCATTTACTCTTCAAAAAAATTCCCCTCCTTAAAAGAGGGGAAAATATTTATTACTAATACTATTTTCTTTTCAGAATGGGGAACACATTTTAATCTTCTTCGAAACTGCCTTCAACAGAATCTTCCGACAGTTCTTCTCCTTCTTCCATATCTTCTTCTACAGCCTCTTCTTCCCCCTCTTCACTTTCCAAAAGTGCAGTTTCATCTTCGTTAGTTGCTAAAACATATGCTTCGTCATCTGTTTCAGGCTCACTTTCATCAAACTCATCTTCATCCACAACTACATTTACTGCATCAGATGTTAGATATTGTTTTGGTGCTATTCCAATACTTTTTGCACATTTCGGATAAGTAGCTTTAACATCATCAGGAACGATCTTTAACAACTCTATCAAAAATGTCCATTGTGTTTTTGCATCATAGACATAAAGAAATTTTTGATGTGGATCATCAATCAGTGAAGCCATTTTACATTTATTCATCTGACGTTTTGGTTCAGACGGCCTTCTTTTATCTTCTTCTTTTGCAGGACGTAAAACAATTTCCTCTCCTTTGCGCCAGTGATCATCACTGATATAAAAAGATGAATCATGGATATTATCAAAATCGATGGATTGTAAAATAACATTATGGAAATCTTCGAAATTTTGTGCCGACTTAATTTCTATTTCACGATAAACATCTTCGTTGTCTTCAAAAGCAACTTTAAATCTATAAATAGCCATTTTTAAAATTGATAATCAATTAATAATTAGGATTCTTTTCTCTGAAAACAAAAATACAAAATCTCGCTTTACTTTTTCAAGAAATATTTATTAACGAAATGTGCTTAATTATTGCTTTTTAATAAAACTCTACTTTAAAATCATCAAAGAAATCAATCACTTGGGTTGACATATAAGAATTCATAAATTCCTTTGACCAAGGTCATTGGTTTATCAATGATTCAACCCCAATTTTAAACTCGGTATCTGAGATAAACAAATAGTTTGAAAATCTTTGTGTATTTGCTTTCAACTAGATTCTGTTGAAGATATATTGGAATAACAAATAGAAAAAATAGCTTATTATGAAAAATTTATTAGCAACTATTTTTGTATTGTTTTCTCTTGCGTCATATTCTCAAAATAAGTGCAATACGGCTAATCTTGCCTTTAAAGATGGGGAACAGTTAAATTACATAATTGATTATAATTGGGGGATAATAAGAATGAATGCAGGAGAAGCGGCTTCAAATATATTTATAAAAAAAATAAATGGAAATAACGTCTATCATTTCAGCACGCAAGGAAAAAGTTTCCCTCAATACAATTGGTTCTTTAAAGTTCATGACAAATACGAATCGTATGCAGACACTTTCAGCTTAAAACCTTTTCGGTTTATTAGGGAAGTTCATGAAGACAAATATTATGCTTACGATGATTATATTTTTAATCATCGCAACACACGTGTTTATACAACGGAAAAGAGAAACAATAAAGAAATCAGCTACGATACTCTTGCAACTAATTGTTGCGCAAAGGATGTTGTTACAGCGGTTTTTTATGTTCGTTG
>CAIXIP010000132.1 GCA_903919535.1 uncultured Bacteroidota bacterium
CCTTAAACCGAAATAATAGAAAGAAATTTTTTCTTGTAATAATATTTGCGTACTTTCGCAATCCCTAATTAAAAATGGGACTAATTATTAATCTTAAAAAAATAAAAAAATGTCAGTAAAAATTAGATTACAACGTCATGGTAAAAAAGCAAGTGCTTTTTATCATATTGTAATTGCGGATGGTCGTGCACCTCGAGACGGAAAATTCATTGAGAAAATTGGCACCTACAACCCAACTACAAATCCAGCAACCATTCTTTTAGACAACGACAAAGCGTTGAATTGGCTAAAAAATGGAGCTCAACCAACAGATACTTGTCGTGCAATCCTTTCTTACAAAGGAGTAATGTTCAGAAATCACTTAGAAGGTGGTATCGCAAAAGGAGCATTAACACAAGAACAAGCAGATGCTAAATTTGCAAAATGGCAGTCTGAAAAAGAAGTTAAGATCGAAACTAAAGTATCTAAATTGAGTAACTCTCAAAAAGATGCTTACAAAAATCGTATGGCTGCTGAAGCTGCTGCTAAAGAAGCAAAAGCTGCAAAAATTATTGTAAAAAACACACCTCCAGTTGTTGAAGAAGCTGCTCCTATTGAGTCTGCACCTGCTACACCGGAAGCTGAAACACAAGCGGAAGCTTAATTAGTATAATAATATTGTTTAATTGAGCAGTTGATAAAAATCGACTGCTCTTTTTATTTTACTGAAAACTATGGTTAAAAATGATTGTTTTATTTTAGGGTATGTTGCTAGACGAGTTGGTAATCATGGTGAATTAGCCTTTGTTTTTGATGTCGATACTCCTTCCAGATACCAAAAATTAGAATCTGTTTTTATTGAAATAAATAATACTCTTGTTCCCTTTTTTATAAAAAAAAATCAACTGAAAGGAAATATTTCAACTGTTACAGTTGATGGAATCGATTCAATTGACAAGGCGGAAAAACTAGTAAAATCAACATTATATTTACCATTAAGTTTTTTACCTCCTTTAAAAGGAAAGAAATTTTATTTTCATGAAATGCCAGGATTTATTGTTGTTGACAAGAAATATGGAGAAATAGGTGTAGTAACTGAAGTTTTAGATTTTCCTCACCAGGCCATTTTTAGTGTTAAGCATGGGAAGGATGAAATTTTAATTCCGGCAAAAGATGAGTTTATTGTAAGCATTAACCGCGAAAATAAACGATTAGAGATTGATGCTCCGGAAGGTTTGATAGATATTTATATTTCAAATAAGGAGATTGACGAGTCTGAAAAAGAAACAGATATCGAGTAAATTGATTGTTATTCAAGAATTTATTATAACTTTATCTTACAGTTATACTTAACAATTGCATTAGAAAATTATTTTCTACTTCAGCGATGAACATTTATGTCGAATCAATCATTCGCTTTTAAACAGTTCAGGATCAATCAGGACAAGTGTGCTATGAAAGTAGGCACTGATGCTGTTTTAATAGGCTCATGGGTAAATGCATCCAACTCAAAAACTATTTTGGATATCGGAACAGGTACAGGCATTATTGCTTTGATGCTGGCTCAAAAATCTGGTGCTCGTATTGATGCGATAGATATTGATAATAATGCCTTTGAACAAGCCCAAGAAAATGTAAATAATTGTAACTGGAAAGAACGAATTACTGTTCATCATGTTTCGCTCCAGCAATTTGTTGCCGACTCTACCCAAAAATATGATCTGATAGTAAGTAATCCCCCTTACTTTGTTGATTCTTCTAAAGCAATTGAAGAGTCCCGAACCAATGCAAGGCATACAGATCAATTAGCATATACCGATCTATTAGATGGCGTGCTTAAATTATTAAATCCAAACGGGAAATTTTACGTGATTCTTCCAACAAAAGAGAGTGAATCTTTTCGGGAACTTGCAGAAGAAAATAAATTTTATCTGACAAAACTTACCAGGGTGATAACACGAGCTGATAAGCCTGAAAAACGATTGTTGATGCGATTCGAATTTATTAGCAGAACATTTTCGGATAACTCTATAGTTATCGAAAAGGATGAGCGACACTCGTACACAGATGAATACAAAGAGTTAACGAAAGATTACTATTTGGCGTTCTAAACTTCTTTTTCTTCAAACTTAACTCCAACACTTTCCAACTCCGCCAAAACAGGTTCGTAGATTTCTTTGATAGTAGGTATTACAACTCCACGAGCATTTATTTTCCCCTGCAAAATTAATTTAGTTGTAATAGCCAATGGTAATCCAACCGTTTTTGCCATTGCAGTGTAGGTTTGATCTTCGCCTTTTACTACAAGTGATGAAATTATTTTTTTTGATTTTCCATGTAACGAAAACTCAAATTGATGTTGCATCACAATCATGTCTTTATCAAGCTCTTGTAGTTTCCATTTTTCTTCCAGAAGGTCCTGAAGAATTTGTGCAGGAGAAGCATTTGCTAATTTTATTTTGGTGTCATCAAAAATCCCTAACCATTCAAGTTTACTTAGAATTTCTGAATCTATTTCATTACCCATAAATGCAATTAACTTATCCTTTGTTGATTGTTTTGAAGCAGGTAAATAAGCTTCTAATAATTGTCTGTATGTTAATTTATCAGAAGCTTCTATTTTGTAAGTATCATCAGTCAAACCTAATTTTACAAAAACATTCCAGGCTTTGCAATATCCTGGCATACGCAATGTTCCGCGAAGCATGGTTGGTATGTTTTCGATGTTGTAAAATTTTCGATAGGACAGAGAATCGCGATTTGCATACGCATCAAACTTTCCTAATCCATCAATTTCAATGGTGTTTATTTGAGTAAACAATCTATTGTAAGGAATGTATTTATATTCTGCATTTTCAATATACTGTGCTGTCCCTTGTCCCGCCAAAATAACATTTCGAGGGTTCCATGAAAACTTGTAACCCCATGGATTATCGTTGCTTTCAGGAGCAACCAAGCCACCACAATACGATTTGAATGAAGTTAATTGTCCTCCTTGAGCATGAATATGATCAATAACTTTCATCGCGGAAGCGTGATCGATACCCGGATCAAGACCTATTTCATTCATCAAAATAATTCCAGCAGCTTTTGCTTCGGCATCTAATTCAGCCATTTCTTTTGAAACATAAGATGCTGTTGCAAGGTGTTTTTTGAAGCGCACACAGTCTTTGGCTACATTCAAATGCATGGATGCCGGTAGCATAGAGATAACAATATCGGCACGTTTTATTTCTTCCGCTCTTTGTGTATCATTATTTATGTCAAATACAATCGCTCTTGCATTGGGATGATTAGCTATTTTTTGTTTAACAAGATCAATGGAAATATCACCAATTGTTACATTCCAATTTTCTTTTGTAGAATGATCTAAAATATATTTTATTAACGAAGATGCTGAGCGTCCTGCCCCAATAATTAAAATGTTTTTCATAGGTAAGAAATTTAATGTGCGAAGTTACTATTTTTTAATATGCATCAAGTTTTATGAAATACAAAATGAGAACAATCATTATTCTCCCTGGCTTTTTTATCTTTAAAAGAATTTATTTGCATAATTTAGCATCTTAAACTGTCTGATGTCTGAAAGTAGTCCTAACGCTCAATTATTAGAATTAGTAAAAATGAAAATGCCGTTTGGCAAATTCAAAGGAACTGTTTTGTGTTATTTACCTGTTTCTTACTTGGAATGGTTTCAACGCAAAGGCTTTCCTGAAGGGAAATTAGGAATTCTCTTACAAACCATGCTCGAAATAAAAATGAATGGACTCGACTATTTATTAGAACCATTAAAAAAAATGTGAATTTTTACCTTTGTTTTTATCCCATTTATTATGTCGAAAAAATTAAATAAAATTATATTGCTTCTTTTATTATTGAATGCCTCATTTATAGGTGCTCAGGAAACGAATGAAAACAATACAGATATTCCCGTAAAGGCAAAAGGATTTCATTTTGGATTGTATATTGGTTCCTATTTTGCAAATAAATATACAGCCAGTCTATACGATGGTTACGGATATGATATTGATGGTAAAAGAAATAGTTTTCTTAATAGTTTTATGTACAATAAGATAATTTTGGAATATGGTGGTGGATATCCGGGTACTGTTGACCAGGTTGCACAAGCGTTAAACGTTGATCCGGGAGCATGGAACTTTAGTGAAAGTGATATGCCGGTAAATATGAAATACGTACCTTCTTTTTATCTGGGATTGCAAAGCAGATATACAGTAGATAAAAAAAATGCAATCTTGATTAATGTCAATGCTGCAAAAATTAATATTAGTGGCAACTTTACAATTACAACAACTCCTGTATCAGGTTCAACTCAAATAAATAAAGCTATTAGAACATTTGCGATTAAGGGAGAAGAGCAACGTTTGATATTGCAATTTGGATATAATAGGATTTTAGGTGATAACGAAAAAGTCAATTTTTATGTTGAAGGAGGATTGAATATTACTTTAACAAAATTTAGTAAAAACGACATCTTAATAAATAACGAAACAACATCTACTAGTTTACATATTGATTTGACGGCTTCTTATTCTTCAATAAACGGATATGGTGCTTATGTAACAAAAAAACCTATTGGAACAGGTTTTGGACTTTTTTCCGGATTAGGGGTCAATTTTACTATGAGTCCAAGTTGGACTATTCAACTCGGTTACAACCCTTCATTCGAACGCATTAATATTGGTGAAAATCCAAGACTTAAATTACAACATGCTGTTGGAATTCGGGCATATTATAAATTTTAGAATGTCGATTCGTTCAAGTGGAATAGCATTTAAAAATGGAATAAAAAATCCTTCTCAAAAATATTTTGAGAAGGATTTTTTTCGAAATCAACTTTAATGTAATAAACTACCAAATACACTTTGTAATAAAGAAGTAATCTGTGCAGCAGGATTAGTACGAATTTTTAATTCTTCATCAGCTATCAATTTGAATAATCCTTTTAGTGCTCTTTCGGTAACATATGCAGTTAAATTTGGATTTTGTTTTTGAACTAATGGAATCTTATTATATTTTGTTATAATTGGGTTCCAATATTTTGTTAATTGAACTTTATCAATAGCAGCTTGTACGATAGGGGTAAATTTTTGAGTTAATTCGTTTGTTGTTTTGTTTCTCAAAAATTCAGTAGCTGCGTTGTTACTTCCTTTTAATATTGTAAAACCATCGCTAATACTCATTCCTTTTATAGCGTTGATAAAAACACTAGCTGCATTTTTTGCCGCTTCTTCCGCAGCACGATTAAGGGTCATTTCAAATTTTGTTACTTGAGCAGATAAACCTATTTGTTTAGCGTAATCTTTTACTTGTTTTGCCTCTGGTGGAAAAGGAATAAACAGAGCCGGGTTTTTGTAAAAGCCATCTAATTTTGAGGCTAAACCAGTAGAATTATTTGTTCCGATTGTTAGCGCCTCTTTCAATCCTTTAACTACATCATCATTTGTTAATGGGTTGCTATTGCTTTGGTTTCCATTGCTTCCACCATTAAGTGTATTTGATGCTTGGTTAACTATATTTTGTAATGTTTGACTAATTCCTGCATTTAGAAGGAATAGAAAAATTGCGGAAATAAAAATTTTATTTTTCATGTTTAGATAATTTATTTGGTAAGCTTAGATATATAACTTTATTTTATTTCAAAAGAAAGTAATTTTTTATTTTCAATGTATGCTTCAAGTTGGTCTCCTGTGGCTACAGGACCAACACCTTCGGGTGTTCCAGTAAAGATAAGGTCGCCAGTTTTAAGTGTAAAGAATTTTGATACATAAGCGATTATGGTATCAAATGAAAAAAGCAAATCTTTTGTGTTTCCTTTTTGTATTGTATTCCCATTTATTGTTAAATGAAAATTAATATTATTTAAATCAGAAATATTTTTTTTGTCAATGAACTGACCAATAGGAGCGGAGCCATCAAATGCTTTTGCTTTTTCCCAAGGCAGCCCTTTTTCTTTACATTTATTTTGTATGTCACGTGCTGTGAAATCAATTCCTATGCCAATTTCATCGTAATATTTATTTGCGAATTCAGGAGCGATATTTTTTCCAGCTTTATTTATTTTTATTATCAATTCGACCTCATGATGAATTTCTTTTGAAAAATCTGGGTAATAAAATGGTTGATTGTCTTTTATTACAGCAGTATCAGGTTTAAGGAAAAATATTGGTTCTGTTGGAATTGCTGAATTCATTTCTTTTGCATGTTCAGCATAATTTCTTCCTATACAAATTAGTTTCATGTTATCTTAATTTGAGATTTGATAGTAATCTATTTGAAATTATTTATTAAAAGCCATTCGTAATTTAATTTCAGTTAACACTTTTTTTGTGTAAAGTGGAAAGTCGCCATTTTGCATCCAAGCATAATATGAAGGTTCATCGCGCAAAACTTGTTCTACAGGCTTCCCTGTATGTTTTCCAAAATTAAAAACCTCAATGCCTTTATCATTGTATATGATTCGTCCTGCCAAGTCAACATTCTTATTAATATTTGTAAAATCATGTAGCGCCTTGATATTATTTTTAACAGGAAAAGATTTCCCTCCTTTTTTATCTTCAAATTCAACACCTTCATAACGCTCTAATTGAGCCAAAAACACTTCGTAAGTTGCTTCAATATCAGCTTCTGCACTATGAGCATTTATGATTTCTTTCTTGCAATAAAAGCGATACGCAGCTTTAAGAGTTCGTTGTTCCATTTGATGGAAAATGTTTTGTACATCTACAAAGTGTCTGCCTTTAAGATCAAAATCAACGTCAGCCCTTAAAAATTCTTCTACTAAAATTGGAATATCGAATTTATTAGAGTTGTAACCTGCCAGATCACAATCTTTTAAAAAATCTGCCAGACTTTTAGCTATGCCTTTAAATGTTGGCTCATTCGCAATGTCATTGTCGTAAATTCCATGAATTTCTGACGATTGCTTAGGAATAGGAATTGTTGGATTAATTCGTTTTGTTTTAACTTCTTTACTTCCATCTGGTAGGATTTTTAAAATGGAAATTTCCACAATTCTGTCGGAAGCTACATTTACTCCTGTAGTCTCTAAATCGAAAAATGCGATAGGACGAATTAAATTTAATTGGATCATTTGTGATTAGAAATTTAGGAAGCGTGAGTTAATAAAAAAATTATTTCTGAAGAATAAATGTTTTTTTTGTTTCATTTTGTCCAATCCCGATATCAAATACAAAGAAAGTATCAGTGAATGGTTTATATCCGCTCGACTCTATTGTTATCTCATATTTACTTGGATTTAATGACATAATTATTTTTCCTGTCTTTGGATTTGGTGTATATGTGTATGGTAAAATATCTTTGTTTTTAAGGTCGGTAATTGTAACAATTGCATCAATGTTTTTTGAGCTATCGGAAGTTGCTACATAACCAAACATTAAAGTGATCTTATCTTCGGCATCTTCAAATTTTACACGATATATATCCAAATCGCCAAATCCTCCTTCACGAACAGCCGAAACATAAGCTATACGATTATCTTGTGTAAATGAGATACAACGATCGTCACCTGCAGAGTTTATTGGATAGCCAAGGTTTTTAGGGGTGGACCATGTATTATCTTCTTCATTCCAAGTAGATTTAAATAGATCATAGTCACCCATTCCGTCATGCCCTTGCGATGAGAAATAAAGCGTTTTACCATCAGGAGCAATTTCCGGAAAATCCTCGCTATATTTTGTGTTTATTGTAGGTCCAAGATTTTGTGCTTTTGCCCATTGCCCATTAGGTAATTTTCTTGAAACATAAATATCTGTTTCTCCATTACTATCTTCCCTTTTACTAGAAAAATATATTTTTTCTCCATCAGGGGAAATTGATCCAGAGGTTTCATAATCAGAATTTACATTGCTATTTAATTTCTTCATCCGTTGAAATATTCCAGCTTTGTTTGCCGAAGAATAGATATTCCCAAAGCTATCAATATGATCTATATACATTATCATTAATTGACCATCAGATGAAAGGCTAACAGTTTGCTCATCATAACGAGTATTAACCAAAGGCCCCATGTTTTTGGGCTTTGAAAAAGCATCATTTTGCGGTGTTGAAATAAAAATATCAGAAGAGTAATATCCATCAACTTCAATAGATCCACCGATGCATTCTTTTCTTCTGGAAGTAAAAATAATGAAGGATTCGTCAGCAGGCACAAATGGGTAGTAATCTGGGAATTCTGAATTGACATCTTTTCCCAAATTTTGAAACGTCACATTTATGGGGTGTTTGACATACTCTTTCCCATTTTCGCAACTTTCGATTTGATGCACAATACGATCATACTCAGGGCCTGCTTTTAATTTTGCCAGAGCTTTATTATATGCCTTAATTGCATCATCAAAGCGGCTCGCATATTGGTATGCAAGTCCGAGATCATACAAAATGTCTTTGTCTGCTTTTTCTTGTTTACTTGCTTTTTCCAAATATGGAATAGCAAGCGACTTATTAATATTGGTGTAAAGGTAACAGATGCCAAGTTTATGGTTATAATCAGTGTTTTCCGGCTCTTGTTTTATGAGTTGCTTATAAATAGGAATGGCAGCAAGAAAATTATTATGCGAAAAATGTTCTTCAGCTTCTCGTGGATCAATAAATTTATTTGCTTTGGGTTGTGCAAAAATAGTTGCAAACTGTAATACCAATACCAAAATAAATATTGCTCTTTTAAAAAAAATATCTCCAAAAAATTTCACACTCTTCTTTTTAATTTTTATCCGAAATCAAGTTCTATACCAATGTACAAATTTTTATTAATATATCGACACTAGCAATTAATATGCTCCAATTTTTATATACTGGAACTTTTCATAAATATCTTTGTTAATAAAGTAATCCATATTATATATTGGGCCTCCTACCAATGATTGAACTTTTACAAATTTTATTTTTGAAGTGTCTACACCTTTTTCTGACAATGCTTTAAGTATTTGCTCTTTTGCTGTTTCCGCACGAACAAATGATAGCTCTTTATTTGTCTTATAAACTCTTGTTGGAACTTGTGATGCACTTGACAATATTGTAATGTTAATGTTCCCTGTCTTTGTATAAAGTTGCATTAGGTTATCAATAAATTTAACAAATGGTGCATCTGTAACATCAATTTCTTTGACATTGTATTTGAAATTCATCTGGAAATTGAGATTGTCAACATTTGCTAATTGTTCATGTGAAGAAACAATAGTATCCTTATTTAATGATGAATTTGATTTTGATTTAAATGAAATTTTTGTGTTTGAAGATGAAAATTCAAAAGTATTAGCAATTCTTTTTGTCTTAATTAAATTCCCTTTATCGTCCCTTATCACTGCCGAAGATTTCTTGCCAATAAAATGTGTGTCTGTTTCATCCAAAGCGATAAGATAATCATCATTTGGTGGAAGTTTTGTGAAAATGAACCAGCCTAGTTTATCTGTTGTTGTTGTTTGAATAATGTCACCTTTTGAATTAATTAAGTTCACTTTTAAATTTGCTAATGCAGAATTATTTTCTGAAAATAATTTCCCTTCCACTGAATAAGTAACTGATGTCGTGTCTTTTTGTACTTCAGGGGAAATACTGAAGTCAACAGGTTTTAAGTGAATACTTTTTTCAATTTCCTGATAAACAGCATCTGCCGGTACATCCATTTCCTCTGTATAAAACTCTTCTCCACCTTTCTGATAAGATAAAGTATAGTGACTATTTGGAGGAATAATAATAGTAAAACTACCATCACGCAATAGCGGTTTATAAACTCCTGTGACTAGCCCTGATTCATTATCAGATGCTACAATTTCAATATCTTCAGGCATGTTTTGACCTTGCTGAGGTATTATTTGCCCTTTTATTAATACCAATGGCTGCTCTTTTCGTTTTGGAATACTTACTAAATAAATATCTTTTTCTCCAAATCCCTCAGCTCGAGATGAAGACGAGTAATAACCTCTTTTTCCATCAGGCGAAGTCACATAGAAAACATCATCATCAGTGGTATTTATCGGATAACCAATATTCAAAGGTTCGTCCCAGCCTTTTTCACCTTTGGTGGAAAAGAAAATATCAAAACCTCCAATGCTCTTGTGCCCTTTAGAACTAAAAAACAAAACATTTCCAGAAGGATTAATAAAAGGTGATTCTTCATCATATTCAGTGTTAATAGGCGCTCCAAGGTTTTGAGCACTACTCCATTGTCCAGTTGGTAGTTTTATACATTTCCAAATATCGCGTCCTCCCAAACTACCTTCCTTTCTATTACTAACAAAATATAATGTTTTCCCGTCTGGTGTTAGGCAGGCACTTGTTTCCCAATTTGGTGTATTGATATCAGAGCCCATTGGTTGGGGAACATTCCAATCTTTACCTTCCAATGCACTATAATAGATGTCGCCTCCATTTACATCTTTATAAATCAACAGCGTTTGTTCATCAACTGTCAAGCCAATAGAAGCCTCATTTGTAGAGGTATTAATATTTGCACTAACTGATTCGGGAATAGACCAAGAGCTATCGGTATTTTTATGCGAAATATAAATGTCTTCATAAAATTGATTGTCATCTGTTCTATCTCCACCAGTGCTTCCAGGTCTTCGTGAAGTGAAAATAAGTGTTTTTTCATTTCCGGAAATTACAGGACTATAATCTGGAAATGTCGAATTAATGCTATCACCTAGGTTAGTAATGATAACGTTTATAGGAGTTGAAACAATCGTTTTGGCATTATTACAAATTGCAATTTGATGGTCAACATCTTTTATTAATTCAGTTTGTTTAGGTCGTAAAAATGATTTGAATTTTTCAAAATTTGTGATAGCTTCATCAAAATTATAATTGAAATGCAATGCTAGTCCATAATAGTAATAAGCGTTCACCGGTGCCGCGTTTTCACGAGGCTCCATATCGATATAATTTGATTTTGTATTTAAAATTGCTTTTTCTAAATAATGAAGAGCTTTTCCTTCCTCAGTTGCGCTATTCAAATAGCAGTATCCGATTTTGTAATTTATATTGGCAGAAGTTGAATCGATTTGGTATGCTTCTAGAAACGTTTTTAATGCTAGTGTAAAATTATTTTCTAAGATAAGATAACTTCCTTCACTGAATTTTTGACGGTAGTCTGATTGTTCCTGAGCATTTACAGAAAAGCTCAAAATTATAATAAAAAAAAAACAGTAGAATTGTTTTTTGCATATTCTGAATTGTTTTTAAACATAACTAAACTAAAAAAAGCAGAACATACGAACTGCTTTTTTATTAATAAAACAAAAATATTAAAAAATAAGTAACAATAGGTTATCTTGAAGAAAAGAAATTAACAATTATCGTATTGAATATCATCTTATTACCTTGTTTCAATGATTTTTAATTCAACTCTTCTGTTTAATTGCATTCCTTTTGTATCAGGTTTTCCATTTGGAAGAGTATTTGGGGCAATCGGCATTTTTGACCCCAAACCTTTAGCAACTAAACGATTTGCAGGAATTCCTTTTTTTACTAACGCATTTACTACAGATTGTGAGCGGTCCTGTGATAGTTTAATGTTTAGGATGTCTTTTCCTTTATTATCAGTGTGTCCATCTACTTCAATTGTTAATTCAGGATACTCTTTCATTAATTTCACAAGTTTCTCTATTTCCAAGTTGGACTCTTTACGTAAGGTTGCTTTGTTTGAATCAAAGAAAATGTTGTTTAAGACAATCTTCGCACCTACTTTAACTTTTTCTAGAATGATATCTTTTTTAATTAATGAATATTCAGGTTGTTTAGGAACATTAACATTTGCCGACTGAAATAAATAGCCTTCAGCTTCATAGGAAAGATTATAGTTTTCTCCTCTATTTAGAGTAAAATAGTATGAGCCAGAATCAGATGATGTATAATATGTATTTAAAAGCTTTCCTGTTAAATTATCTTTTATTACGATTTGCGCTCCTGATATAGGATTATTTTGATCATTTTTGACTGTTCCTGATATGCTAATTGTTCCTAAGGTTTTACTTTCAAAATTAATTAGTTGAAGAGAAAGTTCTTTTTCAATTTCTTGATAGGAAGAGTTTGCAGGAATATTAAGGGTAATCATCATTGGCTGATATCCATCTGCTTCGTAATTAATGTTGTATGTTTTACCCTGAGTTCCAGGGTTCAAAATAAGAAGGTATTTTCCGGAAATAGAATTAGGCTTTACGTCTTGAACCAATAATCCACTTTCTACATCGGTTGCGGTAATTCTAACATTTTCTGATAATTTATCTCCACCATTAAATTTTAAGTATCCTTTTAAAAGGGTTAAAGGCTCAGCAATTGCTGTTTCATAATTAACCATAAAAATATCCTTATCTCCTATACTAGATTGTCGTGCAGATGAGAAGTATCCACGTTTCCCATCAACTGATTGAACATAAAAAATATCATCATCAGTTGTGTTGATTGGTGCTTTAAGATTTTCTGGTTCAGACCATTTTCCATCTTCTCCTTTTGTTGATTTGAAAATATCAAAACCTCCCATATTTTTATGTCCTTTGGAGCTGAAGAAAAGAGTAACACCATCAGGATGAATGAAAGGGGCGTCTTCATCAAAAGCGGTATTAATTGTTGGCCCAAGATTTAAAGGCATGCTCCATTGACCATTAGGTAATTTTACGCAGCGCCAAATATCTCTGCCACCAAAACTGCCTTCTAATCTATCACTAACAAAGTAAAGTGTGTTTCCATCATTACTCATTGATGCATGAGTTTCCCATGCTTTAGTATTAATATTAGATCCAAATGGAATCGGATTTCCCCATGTGTCTCCATCCAGATAACTATAATAAATATCGCCCCCATTTACATCTCTATAGATAAATAGTTCCTGACCATCTGAAGAAAGGCTTATGTTAGCTTCATTTCCGTTAGAATTAATATTGGAACCAATTGATTTAGGAGAGCTCCATGTACCATCTTTTTTCTTTTGGCAAGAATAGATATCTTCATAATACTGATTGTCTTCAGACCTGTCGCCACCTGTGCTTCCAGGTCTCCGGGAAGTAAAGATCAATGTTGATTCATCTGCTGAAATAACGGGACTATAATCAGGGTATACAGTGTTTACACTGTCACCCAAATTTACAATGGATACTACTGCAGTATCTTTGGTTAATTCGATAGCATTAAAATTGGTTTCAATTTGCCTATCAAGGTCTCCACTTAATTCCTTGTTTTTTGTTCCAACAATCTCTTTGAATTTGTTATAATAAAGGCTTGATTCAGTGAAATTATAAGATAGGCGATAAGCTGTTCCTAACAAAAAGTATACATTTTCGGGAGCTTTCTTTTCTCTGGGTTCTATATCATTATAGTTGTGTCCAACGTTCTTTGCTGCTTTTTCTAAATATGGAAGAGATTTAAGTTTTTCTGTTGCTGATTGCAAATAACAAAGACCAATCTTATAATTGATATTAGCATTTGTAGAATCAATTTGATAAGCAATTTTAAAATGTTTCAGTGCTTCTGAATAATTTTGCTCTAGAATCAAATAATTTCCCTGAGAAAAATTTTCGCGATAATCACTTGCGGTGCCTTGTGAGAAAATTAGTGTACTTAAAAAAGTAAAATAAATAATTAGTAGTGTTTTTTTATTCATAATGGACCTCCAAATATTGACTATAGCGTACAAAGATAGTTTTTCTATTATAGAAAAAAAAAATAAAAAATCTACCTCTTTTTAGTTTTTTAATATTTTAAATTCAATTCTTCTGTTTTGTTTTCTTCCCTCAGGATTGTCTGATTTGTCCTTGTTTTCATTTGGAGCAATTGGTTCTGATTCTCCTTTTCCTATTGTTTTTAGCCTTTTTGCATCAATACCGTTTGCCATTAAATAATGTTTAACTGAATTTGCGCGATATTTAGAAAGAAGGATGTTAAATGCAGTTGACCCTTTAGAATCCGTATGACCAGCAATTTCTATTGCAGTGGTGTAATTTGATTTTAAGTAATTGACAACTTTATCCAATTCACCTTTTGATTCAACAGTTAAATCGTATTTTGAAAAATCGAATAATAATGTTTTTAAAGTTAAAAAAGATGCTTTAGAGGAAGTATCAACAGCAGATGTTATTGAAGTTGTAGTATGGTTTGTTAACACAGCAAAAATACCGGCCGCAGTATCAATGTAATTTATGTGGGAGTATATTTGAAAGTTTTTATTGTCTGGTTTTAATGTTCTGATATACTTTGCATATTCAATTTCTTTTTTTAGCAGAGTATCTCGTTTAGTATCTTTTTGTAATTCTTTTTCGATATTAAAAAAAATATTGAAGACTGTCGTTTTGTAACCCACTAATTTCCCACTGTAGTTTTTAACTTCATCATAATTTATTTCTTGGTAAAATGGAAAATCGCCATGAGTTTTAGGCGTTATAAATTCGAAGGTATCCTTGTTTGTAATGTTATTGTATTCAGGGATTTCAATTTTGAATTTTGAATTGCCATTGTATACTAAATTAGAATTCTGCAGGAGCGAAGCAGTTGTAACAGTCTTCGTTTTCAAATCAGTAATACTGGCTAAACTATCAATTGGTTTTAAATCATTACTGTAAGTTGCAAATAAGATAACGTTTGTAGGCTTAATGTTTTTGACCGCAAAAATGTCAAAATTCCCAACCCCATCAACACGCATTGATGACATGTATCCCTGGTTTAATTTATCATTGAAAATATAAAAAATATCATCTGCTCCTGAATTTATTGGGTAACCAAGGTTTTCGGGCGTTTTCCAGTCATTGTTTTCAAATTTAGTTTTAAAGACATCGAATCCTCCAATTGAATTATGGCCTTGTGAGGAAAAGTAAAGGATATTAGTTTCAGGGTCAATGAATGGGGCTTCCTCATCATAAAGTGTATTAATTTGAGGGCCAAGATTTTCTGCCGGGCCCCATGTTCCATCTGCTTGCAATAATGATTTGTAAATATCCTTCCCTCCTAATCCTTCAGGTCTTTCACTTACAAAATAAAGTGTGTTCCCATCTATGGATAGGCTAACGCTAGGCTCATGACTGCGTTTCCCGTTAATGTAGTTGTTCAGTTTTACAGGTTTGTTCCAAATTCCATTACTGAATTCTGATTGCCAAACTGCATTAAATCGATAAATAAATAATTTTTTTCCATCAGGAGAAATCGAAATCGAAGCATCGTGTTCATTTGTATTAATTGATTTCCCAATACTTTTAGCAGGAGAAAAAAGAGATTGCCAAAAATTTTGTTTTACGAAAGATGAGTCAAGTTTTTTTGAAATTGCCCAATCTTCAGAAATATTATTTGAAACAAAAATATCTTCATAATAATTTCCATCAGGTGTCATTTTATTTCCAGTTGTGCCTTTTCTTTTGGAAGTGAAAATTAGCATAGATTGATCAGGCACCATTACTGGTGCGTAATCAGGATAAATTGAGTTTATGTTTTGTCCTAGATCAAACACATCCGTATTGGTTGGGTTTTGCATTAATTTTTCGCCATTTTTGCATTCTTCTATTTCATCTTCAATAAATTTGGTATCTAAACTATCATTTTTGTCAATACATGATATTGCAATTTTGAATACATCAATTGCTTCATTAAAACGATTAAAAATATGATAGGCGTTTCCGGAATAATAAAAAATTTCGGCAATAGAATCTCTGCGACTTGAAATGTTTTTTCTTGCAGTTTCAAAATAGCTAATACTTTTTTGAGACTCAATATTTGAAAATAAATAACATACACCAACACGAAAGTTATAAGTTACATCCTCTGGCTTCTTTTTCAAAAGCGAAAGATAAAGTGGTAATGCTTTGTTGTATTCAGTAAAGGAATATAGATTATCAGCTTTTCGGGCGATTCTTTTAAGTTTACCTTTTGATTGCGAAAAGGAGTCAAGCGGAAATACGATACATGCTATCGCAACAGCAAATAAAAAAATCGGGTTGTTTTTTTATAAATGTATTTTGATAATATCATCGTAGCTTAAAATAATTTGATACCAATACATTAAGTAATTCGCTATTTTTTAATTGTAGCCT
This sequence comes from uncultured Bacteroidota bacterium, assembly GCA_903919535.1. Lineage (GTDB taxonomy): Bacteria > Bacteroidota > Bacteroidia > 2-12-FULL-35-15 > 2-12-FULL-35-15 > 2-12-FULL-35-15. The sequence continues at coordinate 16,026 of CAIXIP010000132.1, forward strand.
TCACTCTAATATATTGATATTTTTCGTAAGTCAAAACATTTTTTTCAGCATCATGTTTGTATTCTTTACCTTGAACTTTTGCTATTGGTTTAGTGAAAACAACTTGCGATTCACTAATTCCTTTTTTGATAAGTGCTTTTAATACAATTCCTTTTGCGTCTTCAGCTCTTACTTTCGCAAGTGCTTCATTATTAGTGTATTTTACAGTAGGCACTGTAGATGCACTAGATTCAATTTCTACAGAAATAACGGAATTGGATTTTATACAAGCCGTTAATGCATCAATAAATGATGTGAAATCTTCAGAACTTTCGTCTATATCTTTTTGGTTGTACTTGAAATAAAGTTGGTAAAAAGTTTTCTTGGGATTGCAATCACTTGAATTTATTTTATTCTCAATGTATTTTGTGGAATCAACTTTGGCAATTACCGGTCTCGGTTTTCCATAAGGGATTTCTCGTTTATAAACTTGGTATCCTTTCCCTTTAGGGGCATCTAATACCTCACTAAATACTTCCTTTCCATTGATCAAATATATTGTTTTATAGGAAGTTCCTACAGGTAAGTTAGCACCGAATTTCCCTGTTGAACTGTTCGCTATTAAATCCTGAATAGTATCGTTTGTTGTTAGATCAATAATTGCAATTTTGTTGTTGGAAATATCTTCATCAGTATTGTTAATTATTCGACCTACTAAAATAGTAATATCACGCGTTTCGTTTTCATCATACGTGATCATATAAATATCTTTTTCACCTAAGCCTCCTTCTTTGTCTGATGAAAAGAATGATCTTTTTCCGTCTGCAGTTGTAACAAAGAAAATGTCATCATCGGGAGTGTTTATTGGGGCTCCCACGTTTATTGGTTCCGACCAAAATCCATTTTCATCATTTATCACAGATGAAAAAATATCAAATCCCCCCATTGATTTATGACCTTTTGAAGAAAAGAAAATTTGCTTACCATCAGGATGAATAAAAACACCATCTTCATCATAAGGAGTATTAATGGTCGGACCTAAATTTTGAGGAGCACTCCATTCTCCATTTGGTAATTTTAAGCATTTATATATGTCTCTTCCTCCAAATCCTCCAGCGTCAGTTCTATCGCTCACAAAATATAAGGTTCTATTATTTGCACTAAAACATGCATGTGTTTCCCATGAAGGAGTGTTGATCTTTGCACCTAAGTATTCAGGAATGCCCCATTCATCTCCTTTTAATTCACTAAGATATAAATTCCCATTTCCTCCTTCGTCTTTATAAATTAAAAGTTTTTGTCCGTCAGCAGAAATATTTACAGTTGCTTCATGACCATATGAATTAATATTTGTGCCAATGGAAACCGCTTTTTGCCAGGTATCGTTTACATAATGTGATATATATATATCTTCGAAGTATTTGCCATTTGCTTCTTTTACATCACTTGTTCCTCCTTGTCTTCTGCTTGTGAAAATAAGCGTTGACTCATCTAATGAAACAACAGGGGAGTAATCGGCATTTATTGAATTTATTGCACTTCCTAGGTTGGTTATTGTAACTTTTTTTTGATTTTTAATTAGTTCTTTTCCATTGTTACAAGTTTCTATATCATGTTTTACATCGGCTATTTCACTGTCAACTTTTGAGCCTGTCCCTAGTTCATCTATATATTTTTGATACATAAGAATCGCTTTGTCAAATTCGTAATTTAAATGATAAGCTTTTGCTAAATAATAATAGGTAGATAATGGAGCTTGTGATTCTTTAATCTCTCCTTCTAAATATTTTCGAGCAATATTTTTAATTGCTTCCTCGAAAAATGGAATTGATTTGGTTTTGTAGGTTGCTCCACTAAGATAACATAATCCAATCTTAAAATTGATATTTGCATTTCCTTTTGATAAGGAGTCAAGTTTTAAATACAATGGCAAGGCTGCATTGTAATTTTCATTGGCAAAAGCATCTTCAGCTTCTAGGTAGATTTTTTTGTAATCACTACTAAAAGTAATCGCTGCATTTGATTTTAACTGCAGTGAAAATAGCAATACCAAAACCCATAGATGAGGAAGAAGTTTTTTCATTTTATTTTAAAATTCACGATTTATATCCCATTGTTCTAAATAATCAGCAACTCTTCTAACAAACTGTCCGCCTAATGAACCATCGACAACTCTATGGTCGTATGAGTGAGACAGGAACATGAAATGGCGTATGCCTATTAAGTCACCTGTTGGTGTTTCAATTACTGCAGGTTTTTTCTTTATTGCACCAACAGCCATAATAGCAACTTGTGGTTGATTAATAATTGGAGTACCCATCACATTTCCAAACGAACCAACATTCGTCATCGTATAAGTTCCACCTTGAATTTCATCAGGTGATAACTTATTGTTACGTGCGCGATTTGCTAAGTCATTTACTTTTTTTGTAAGACCAATAAGGTTTAATGTATCTGCATTTTTTATAACTGGTACGATTAAGTTGCCTGATGGCAATGCCGTTGCCATTCCTATGTTAATGTTTTTTCTTTTGATGATTTTGTTCCCATCAACAGAAATATTAATCATCGGAAAATCTTTGATAGCTTTTGCAAGAGCTTCTATGAAGATAGGTGTATAGGTCAGTTTTTCACCTTCGCGATTTTCGAAATTCTTTTTTACTTTTTCTCGCCACAAAACAATGTTAGTAACATCGGCTTCAACAAATGAAGTGACATGCGGTGATGTATGTTTACTCATTACCATATGGTCGGCAATAAGTTTACGCATTCGGTCGAATTCAATTATTTCATCTCCTGCATTAACACTAATTGCAGGTTTTTGTTGAACAGCTATATTTGTTGAAACTTGCTCTTTTATAACTTGTGGTTGAGTTGAATTCTCAGCTATAATTTGAGTCTGTGTATTTTTGCTTGGTAAATAAGCCAGGATATCATTTTTTGTAACTCTACCATTGGCTCCTGTTCCATTGATTGATTCAAGTTCAGTAACAGAGATGTTTTCTGCTTTAGCAATATTGCGAACAAGCGGGGAGAAGAATTTGCCAGATTCAGATCTTTTTTCGATAGAAACAACTTCAACTATTGGTTGCTGCGCAATTTCCTTTTGGATACTAATTTCTTTAGTCGCTTCAGGAGATTTTACTTCTGTTTTTTCAATTACAACATTTGCGTCAGTGGATATCAATGCAATGGTTTTTCCAACTTGAACTACATCTCCTTCATTAAAAAAACGTTTAATAAGAGTTCCTTCAGTAGACGATGGTATTTCAGAATCAACTTTGTCAGTAGCTATTTCTAAAACACTTTCATCCATTGCTATTTTATCACCTTCTTTTTTTAACCATTTAATGATAGTTGCTTCTGCAACACTTTCGCCCATTTTAGGCATTATCAACTCTACTTGTGCCATGTCCTGTTTTAGGAATTATTTAATTAAATATTAATATTGAATTTACTCTTAGAATTAAGCGTACAAAAATAACCTATTATTTTAGATTTCCAAGGCCTCATTTTTTCAATAGTTTTCGTCTTTTGTCCTTGTGAAAATTAAAAAGCACCTTTCTATAATTTGGAAAGGTGCTTTTTTATTGTTTTTTATATTTTTTATGAAAACAAAGGAAACTCTTTCATCATTTTATTAACATCCTTGCGGACAGCCATAATTACTTTTTCGTTGTCGTGATTCATTAAAACTTTGTCAATCATTTCGACAATTTTTTTAATGTGTTTTTCTTTAATACCTCTTGTAGTGATAGCGGCTGTTCCAATACGGATTCCAGAAGTCACAAATGGTGATTTGTCATCAAATGGTACCATGTTTTTGTTAACGGTAATGTCAGCTTTTACCAACGTGTTTTCAGCTAATTTTCCTGTCAGATTTTTCGATCGAAGATCTATCAACATACAGTGATTATCTGTTCCACCTGAAATTATTTTGTATCCTTTTTCAACAAAACATTGAGCCATTAGTTTCGCATTTTTCATCACTTGGATGCAATACTTCATATAACTATCGTCCAATGCTTCAGCAAATGAAACAGCTTTTGCAGCAATCACATGTTCTAACGGACCACCTTGTGTACCAGGGAATACAGCTCCATCCAAAACTTGAGACATCATTTTGGGCTCTCCTTTTAATGTTTTTTCTCCCCAAGGATTTACAAAATCTTTTCCTAACATGATCATTCCTCCACGAGGGCCGCGAAGTGTTTTGTGAGTTGTTGTTGTAACAATATGACAATGTGGAAGTGGGTCATTAAGTAATCCACGTGAAATTAATCCTGAAGGATGAGAAATATCTGCCAATAGCAATGCTCCAACCTTATCAGCAATTTTTCTGAATGCTTTGTAGTCCCAATCACGAGAGTATGCAGATGCTCCGCAAATAATTAATTTTGGTTTTTCTTTTAAAGCTATTTTTTCAACATTTTTCATATCTACACGTCCTGTTTTTTCTTCAACACCATAAAAAGAAGGGACATATAACTTGCCTGAAAAATTGACAGGAGAGCCGTGTGTAAGATGACCACCATGAGAAAGGTCAAATCCTAAAATTTTATCCCCAGGTTTTAAAACAGCTAACATTACTGCGGCATTTGCTTGTGCTCCTGAATGAGGCTGAACATTAACCCATTCAGCATTAAATAATTTTTTTGCTCTGTCAATTGCTAATTGCTCTATTTTATCAACTACTTCGCATCCCCCATAATATCGTTTACTTGGCAATCCTTCAGCATATTTGTTTGTAAGTACAGAACCCATTGCCTTCATTACTTGTTCGCTAACATAGTTTTCTGATGCAATAAGCTCCAGTCCTAATGTTTGACGCTTTTTTTCTTCAGCGATTAAATCAAAAATTATAGTGTCTTTTTTCATTTTGAATAATTATTTTAAAAAGTAAATACTTGGGAACAACAAAACAAATCAATTTAATTCTTGCTGCTGGGCAAAAGTATAATTTAGTTTGTAATTTTTGTAGAATCTTTTTCAGATATTTTGAACGCAGGTATCAAGATCATTAAAATGATTGGAGATTGAGCCATTCCCATTAAGTATCTGGAAAATGAATACATATTATGCGATATGCCTGGGATGAAATAACCTAATGTCATGAAAATAGCTGAAATAGCTGTTAACGCAATATAAACAATGATTGTAATGCGAATAAATTTCTTGTTTTCGAATAGGATTTTAATACAAAAAATTGAAATTGCTAAATATAATATGCTAAAAAGTATTGTTAATAGCCACTTGATTTTAATAAGTGTTGTATACTCTATGTTTTGGAAAAAGGATAATGAAGGGGGCATTGAAAACCCTACATTCAATTCATGTGATTGAATAAGAGCATTGATGCTTTTAAAAACAAAGTCCCTGTAAAACCCTGAAAAGAGAATTATGCAAGTTGTGAAGGTAAACAAGATGATTTTTTTTGTTAATTTCATTGTGTAAAAATACCAATTTAAGTTTGCTTGCAAATCTAAATTACATGTATATACACATAAATATTTGGTTTGTCGATAAAAACACC
>CAIXIP010000133.1 GCA_903919535.1 uncultured Bacteroidota bacterium
CCATAAAATCATTTATCTCCAATATAAGCTCTCCATTTTTTACAAAACATTTTTACAAATTATTTTTCAAGCGCTCGCATATCGCTTCTAATTAGATTATATTTGCTTGGTAAACTGTAGTTTTTAGACGGACTGCCGTTAGTGGTAAGCTTTAGAGCTATGGGTAAAACGACTTTTATAATTTTACTGTTTATCTCCTCGGCAGTTTTTGGACAGAAAAACATTGGGTTTGACACTTTTGTTAAATTGTTTCCAAAGACAACCTTGCCGACCTGTATTAAATATTCGGAATCCGAATTCAAGACAGAATATTTTACACCAGAGGAAACGACAGCAAAAAAAGACAGCATTCCTTATCACGACCACATTTTACCAAAAGACACTACTCTAATTATAAAATATGAGTTAGTTAAATTATTTCTTCTTGCCGACACTGAAATAGTTACACCGCGCTACCCTGACAAGAATTCTGCATCCGACACTATTTATCCAACATATTATATTTCAAATCGACTGACAACAAATAAAAATTTCGTCTGCCTTATTTATGAAAGACAATTTAATTTTAATGGAAGTACTAATGCAGAAAAATACCTATGCACTATTGCAAAGACTGGAAAATTACTTGACAAAATTTTGGTTGCTTCGGCAAACTATTCAGGAACTGGAATTTTGGCGGAAGGCTTTCGAGTCCCTTGGTTTCCTGACACAAATAGTGATATTAATAAAGACTTGTCTATAATTTTTAAAGACGCTAATTATGGCAACTTTATATACCAAATTGACGACAATGGGAAAATTAAAAAAGCCAACCACTAACATGGGTTTTGTGAATATGCTGGGGCTTGTGCAAGCTGCAAATGTTTATTAAAGCGGCATAAATTTATTTCCAAACATTTGCCAGTCCCTTCATCCCTTTTAATTTATATTTGTGCTAGCTTTATTATAAGTATAAAACATTCCGTACCTCGCCAAATTGATAACCGATAACGGTAATTCTAACAGAAAAATAAATCAGGAAAATGAAAAAAACCACATTAATGATTTTGGTAATTATGGCATCATTTTGCTTTGGTTTCGCATTTAAGACAGTGATAACATCGCAAAATAGTAATGCAACCAAAATAAAAAAAGTAACCGGCATTGGTGGCATTTTTTTCAAATGCAAAAACCCAAAGAAAATGACTGAATGGTATCAAAAACACCTTGGTTTAAACACAAACCCTTATGGAGCAACTTTCGATTGGTATGAAGGCGCAGATAGCACAAAGAAAGGACAAACACAATGGACTCCGTTTCCAGAAACAACAAAATACTTTGAACCATCAACCAAGGATTTTATGATTAACTACAGAGTTGAAAATTTACAAGCACTATTTAATGAATTGAAAAAAGAAGGCGTAACCATTGTGGACACTATTGAAACTTATGACTATGGTAAATTTTTACATATCCTTGACGAAGAAGGAAACAAAGTTCAATTGTGGGAAGCAAAGGATTAAGAATGACTTGAGCATTGGAATTCTATTGAACATTAGCTCTAAAAATTCGTCACATCCATAAACCGAAAAACATTAGCCATTGAAATTGAAACAACAAAGATGAAGATTATCATTTCATTATTTCTCATTTCGACAACCTTCCTGTTGAAAGCTAACCCTTCAAACTTACAGGACGTATTCAAAAATCATAGAGATGGATATAATGTTTTTCGTATACCTACTGTTATAGTTGCAAAGAGCGGAAAAGTATTGGCAATTTGCGAAGGCAGAAAAAATATAATGGACAGTGGAAATATAGACCTAGTTATGAAATCTTCAGCCGACAATGGAAAAACTTGGAGCAGCTTAAAAGTAATCTGGGACAATGGCAACCAAACCTGTGGCAACCCTTCGCCAGTTTTTGACAAAATAACCGGTGATGTAATAGTTGTGGCAACACTCAACAATAACAAAGTATTTGTTTTGCGTTCAACAGACGAAGGCAACAACTGGGAAAAGCCTGTTGACATTACTTCTTCCGTAAAGCTTCCTAACTGGAAATGGTATGCATCTGGTCCGGTACATGCAATACAATTAGAACAAAACACTTACAAAAACCGACTTATTGTTCCCTGCAACCACACCATTGCAGGTATTGACAAACACATTTCACATACTATTTACTCTGACGACAATGGTAAAACATGGCAACTAGGTGGCAGTGTATCAAACGAGAAAACAGATGAATGCACTGTTGCCGAACTTGCAAATGGCAATCTATTACTAAATATGCGCAATGGTGAGAGGAACTTGCCTAATCGAAAAACCAGCATGAGTAATAATGGTGGTGCTACTTGGACAACACCAATATTTGATAGCGCATTGGTTGATCCAATTTGCCAAGGTTCGTTATTGCGTTATTCGTTTTCGCCTGACATAATTTTGTTTTCTAACCCAAAACATAAAAAGAAACGAAAAAACTTAACGCTTTCCATTAGTAATAACAACGGAGAAACCTGGAAAAAGCAAATAACAATTTATGCTAAGAAGAGTGCTTACAACGACATGGTTATTCTCAATAATGGTGACATACTTTGCATATTTGAGACCGGTAAAATATTACCATACGCGGGTATTTCGGCAACAATTATTAAACAAACAGTGATAGTGGAATTAGATGCTTTTTGCAAATGAATTTGTTTACACACACTCCAATTATGAAACGGGTGGCTCCATAACATGTCCGCATTTTTTGCAAGTCCGCAACTCTTTATTTTCATAAAAATAGTTGAACGTTTCTTGGAACTGCGTCATGATATTGGTGAGCTTAAATTTTTTCTCGTATAGTGGCTCGTTGCATTTTTCGCAAAACCATAACAATCCATCTTGTTCTCCTTCTCTGCGTTTTCGCTCCATTACCAAGCCAACAGTATTTGCTCCTCGTCCTGGATTATGCGGCACTTTTGGAGGCAATAAAAATATTTCTCCTTCTTTGATTGGCACATCAAGCGCTTTTCCATCTTGTTGAATTTTTACCATGATGTCGCCTTCCAATTGGTAAAAAAACTCTTCACTTTCATTGTAATGATAATCTTTACGGGCATTTGGGCCGCCAACAACCATTACAATAAATTCAGTATTTTCGAAAACAACTTTGTTATTTACAGGTGGTTTTAGAAGGTGACGATTTTCATCGATCCATTTTTTAAAACTAAAAGGAAGAATTATTGACATTATTATGAGAATTAAAAAATTATAATTTTATCGACAACTGCATAACATAAACACGTGGAGCCTGAATATCCATAGGTCTGCCCATAACTTCACGATTAAATAAATTATTTACAATTATTGAAAGCTTAGCTGTTTTATTTAATTGATAAGATAAACGATAATCAAAAATTGCATCCCCTTTATTATGTGCTTTACGATAATCTTTAACTCCAGGAAAATATTGTGGAATTTCAAAAAATGCATCTACATTTTCCATAAAGCTATTCGCCCTCATACTTATTCCTGTTGATATTTTCTTGTATCCAAATTCAACATCCATTTTGCCTGAATGAATAAAACGATATTTAAGAACATTATCTCTTGCCGTACCACTCAAGGTATCAACAGCTGCATTAAAATCGGTTTGCTGTGGATCAATGTATGTATAACCTATTAACATGGTAACGTCAATAGGACCTAATTTCCCTTGTCCCATTAAAGAAACATCAATTCCTCTAATACGGGTATTCCCGATATTTCTAGATTGAAAACCAATTCCTAATTGAGATGGCGTTTGATAAGGAGCAACAGGTGCAGCATACTGCCCAAAAGTAAATTCCATCATATTTCTATATTCGGTCCAAAAAGCAGCAACATCAAATAAACCTTTCCATTCACCAAGTTTTAATCCTTGTTTAATACCAATTTCTGAACTCCAACCGCTTTCAGGTTTTAAGCTATCGTTAGGATAAATATCCAGACCGCTTGCACTTGTTTTGATAAATCGTTCAGCAACAGAAGGGAATCGAAATCCTTGTCCGAATGAAGCTCGTACATAAGTAGCTTTCATTAAATGGTAATTTACACCTGCACGAAATACCGGTTTCACTTTTGAATTTTTTACCATCGGCTTTGAACGATCCATTAGCCAATTAATATTTTCTTGGGTTTCAATAGAATCAGTTTTAAAATATTCGCCACGAACACCTAAAGAAATAGATAAACGTTTCCATTTTTTATCTAGTTGTGAAAACAAGGATGCGTTGCTACTGGTATGTGTGCCATATAATGCTTTTGCAATAACTTCATTATAATTATAAACTGCACCAACAGTCCAGGTTAAACCATTTTCAAAATGTTTTTGAAATTGATATTCTGAATAATAAACATCTGCCTGTGATTCCTGATTCGTATTATTCAAATTTATGGTTCTAAAAAAACGGCCACGCAAAGAATGTCTTGCATTATGTTTTGTATTGTAAGTGATAAATGGATCTATGTTAGTACGATAAGTAGTAAAGTGGCTCAAATCACCACCTGCTGGTTTATATGCTCCTGAGTCAGCGTTTACCCATAACAAAAACAATCCACCTTTATTTCTTAACGTATTTGCATTTAATCCAACCTGCAAACCTTTGAGTTTCTGAAAACGATAACGTAAATTTATATTTGCACGATAACGTTGTTCTGTTTCGTATTGGCGATATCCATCATCATTAAATAAATTTGCTCCCAAAACAATATCTAAATTTTTCACTTTTTGTGAATGATAAAAGTTCAGGCAACCATATGTTGGATTCCCATCAGGCCACCAAACCATTTCTTTACGTTTAGGTTTATTATACAATCCACCATAAAAATTAATTTTCGTTTCGGGTTCATCCTTTGGATATGCTGTTCTAAAATTAATTACACCATTCATGGCCGAAGAGCCAAACAATGCAGATGAAGCACCTTTGATCACCTCCACTTGTTCACAATTTTCTATAGGTAAAAAATTCCATTTCACATCACCTGCATCAGCAGTAAGCAAAGGCATTTCATCAACCATAACTAAAACTCTACTTCCTGCACCATAACTAAAACCACTACCACCACGAATATTAGCCTGCCCATCAATTACATTTACACCAGGAACTTGGTCAATTGCATCCTCAATTGATTTGGTAGCTTTATTCTCAATTAATTCTGATTTCAACACTTCCATTGAAACAGTAACTTCATTTAAGTTCTGTTCAAATTTTCCGGCAGAAACAACCACAATATTAAGTTGCTTAGAATCTGGCTCCAAAATCACATCCAGAAGAATGGTATCATTAGCTTTTGTATCAAGATTTTTTATTTGTGATTTGTAGCCAATGTATTTAAATTCTGCTTTATGTTTTCCCGCCTTGGTCTTAAAGAGATAAATGCCGTTGATATCTGAAGCTGTACCGGTAGAATCATCAATTACAATGTTGGCCCCTACAATTGTTTCTTTAGTTTTTGAATCAGATATTTTTCCTTTTATATATGCATCTTGTGCAAAAAGGGAAACAGTTGATAAAATAAAAATTAGTGGAGTAATTTTTTTCTTCATTTATTTCATGTTTTAAGATTAATTTCTTTTGTATTTTAA
>CAIXIP010000134.1 GCA_903919535.1 uncultured Bacteroidota bacterium
CTTTCGATTATAGGTTTGCCAACACTTTTTTTCTTTTCTTTTTTCATCATGAAAAAACGTTTCCTTTTATTTACGGTGCTTTCAGAGTTTTCATCTTTTGGATATCTACTTCTGCAGAGACAGATCCGGAATGTGGCCAACTCGTGCCGGTAAAATTATTTTCAATGTTTTCAATATGTTCAGCGATTTTCAAATTTTGGAAACTTTGGAAACGCTAATAGTTTATTTTACTATATTTATACATTATCCCCTATTTTCATGCCTTCCATCCTTTCATAAATAAATTGAATACCACTAATTGTTTCGAGATATTCAACTGGCTTTTTCTTATCGAAATAAAAATTATCGGTAGTTAACCATTTAATGAATTCTTCTTTATTCCGGAATATATCTAATGAAAGTTGATGGATTTTTGTGTTGTATAAAAATCCAATTTTCTTATTGATATCAGCCATATCCATTACCAAATTCAAAGCTTCATCCAAATTATTTTGAGTTTCTTCTTTGGTTTTTCCTTGAGTATTAATCCCGGGAATCTCTTCAATAAATCCAATAAATCCGCCTTCCGGTACTTCCTGAATGATAGTGGTTAATATAGATTTATCTTTTAGCATTTCTGTTTTGGAATTAAGCAGCTACTAATTCTTTTGGGTTATTCATCATTTTTTCAGTGATATGACCACGATTAGCGGTTGACACCAACTCATAACTCCTATTAAATGCTTCTTGGGACATTTTAAAATATTCAGAAAGCTTACGAATAACATCTTTAGAAAGCCCCTTTTTATAGCTTAGGATTTGACTGACTGCACTCTTTTGAATACCAAGAATACCAACTAAATCAGTCCCTTTCATATTATGGTTTTCCATTAAATATTTTAGCAACTCAATAGGGTCTTTCTTTTTAGTTTCATAATTGTTTTTCTCCCAATTATCAATAAGAAGCTCAATAAGTTCCATTTTATCTTCAATTTCCTTTGTAGGTTTTTTTGAAGCCAATTCCATGACGTTAGCACAATATTCCTGATATTGTTTTTTGCTTTTTATGATTGTATAGTCCATGTTTATTTTTTTATCTAATAATTCCAAACTGTTAACTTATAATTCAATGTTAGCGCATTGTATTCCTCATGTGTTCCAATCCAAACGACATATAATCTTACTAATTTTATACCAAAAGCAAACTTACAGATCACTCTAAAAGCATTCCTTCCATTTCCACCTACATCGAAAACAACTCTATCAGAACCATTACTTAGCAAATTACCGGAGTAAGATTTTGTTATGTCATTCGGTTCGCTCCAGTCAGCATAATCTAAAATTTCAAGGAAGTTTTCGAAATGGGTTTTACCATTAGCGTGACCCTTAGCGAAATCTTCAATTGTGTCCCTTCTTAATAATCTTACTCTCATGTGATACGAATAGTTTTTTAAAAGGTTTACCAAAAGTAAACTTTTTTATTGTGAATACCAATTAAAAATTAATTTTTTACCACCAATTCAGGTTCTTAAAGCCATAGTAATAATTATAGGCATAAGCACTGGCAGCTATGGCGATGAATAAAACAACAGAAACAAAAATCCATATTTTTCTAGATTTTTTCCCCAATGGCTTAGCCGTAGGCGTTTCTTTTTTTGCTTC
>CAIXIP010000135.1 GCA_903919535.1 uncultured Bacteroidota bacterium
ATGCATCAAAAGCTGCATATCTTTCGGCACTAATGAGAAAGGATGTAAATGAAATTAAGCGATACAATTCTCCGGAAGATGTTGCTGAACTAATAATCGAATCGCCCTTTAATACCAAATTAAATAAACTGAAAAAATCCAACACAGAAGCCTTTTTCTATTGGTATCATACAACTTCTTTACTCAAATAGTATCTACCACTTGCCATAGTTTGGCAAATCAATAAAAAAATTAATCTACACTATTATTAGGTGAATGGATTATTAAAAGGCGGAAAATTCCGCACCTAAATTCCCCGCCTAAACGAAAAAGTGTATCATCACTAAAAAGATTATCCTTTTTATAAAACCTGTAAAAGCTGCGCTGAGTGCTTGTTTTAAAACAAAAAAACCTCTCAGTAAGGAGAGTTTTTTTTGTTTTTTATTTCTTTTGAAATCCGCTCTGGATGTGGTTTTCATGAATTTTTATGTGTCTGGATTTCGTAAGTGTGTCCAAATAAACACATCATTTTAAGTCCAAGCTATTTACAACATAATTATTCAAGCTATTCATTTTTTTTGCTTTTTCTGAATGAGAAACTACGGTATACATATAGTAAATTCGTGAATTGAGAATTATTTGACTAAGCCATATCTTTTGTTTATAAAAAATATTAAAGTTATACTCCAAGTATATTTTTTTGCGTAATTTTGAACTATCAAAGCGTTATTGTTTGAAAATAGTGCTAAAATAATACTATGAGTATAGAAAAAAGAACAAAAATAAACAACCTTCTTGCTACTCAACCCAATGGAGTTGTCCTGCTTTCAGCATGGCTTGTGCAGAAGGGATATAGTTTTGGTTTGCAAGAACGATATAGGGCAAGTCGCTGGCTTGAGTCTATCGGAGCTGGTGCAATGGTTCGTACTGGCGACAAAGTAGGTTATGATGGGGCTATATACGCACTTCAAAAACAGGCTAACTCAACGATACATCCTGCTGGACGGACAGCCTTATCATTGCAAGGTAAAACGCATTATCTCGAATTATCAGCGAATAAAATTGTCATGTTCGGAGAATCAAAGGAACGACTTCCTGCTTGGTTTCAAAAGCATGATTGGGGAAAGAAAATTGAATATTATCCCACATCTTTTTTACCATCAGACCTTGGCTTAACAGATGTTGAGTTAAAAAATTTCTCTATAAAAGTATCTTCGCCACCAAGGGCGATAATGGAGTGTTTATACCTTGCTCCGCAAAAACAGGAACTCATGGAATGTTACGAACTCATGGAGGGGCTTAACAATATGAGACCACAATCTGTTCAGGTATTGCTTGAACAATGTCAATCCTTGAAGGTAAAGCGACTATTCATGTATATGGCTGAGAAAGCTGGGCATGAATGGGCGAAGCATTTGGATTTGGCAAAAGTTGATTTTGGTAAAGGAAACCGAAGCCTTGTAAAAAATGGTGTTTATGTAGGTAAGTATAAAATAACTGTTCCAAAAGAACTCGAAGGATATGGAAAAAGCCTATAAAAAACAAGTTGCTCTTTTGCTATCGGTACTACCGGAAGTTGCAAAAGAAACATGCTTTGCGCTGCATGGTGGAACAGCAATTAACCTGTTTGTAAGGGGTATGCCAAGGCTTTCAGTGGATATAGACTTAACTTATATTCCCATTGAGGATAGAGCTACATCTTTTGCAAACATCGCAAAAGCTTTGGAAAAAATAAAAGCAACCATTGAGGCTACAATCCCTAGCGTTGCTGTTTCTCACAAACAAGAAATATGTAAGCTACTTATATCATTACCGGGAGCAGATATAAAACTTGAAGTTAATCAGATCGGACGAGGTGTTTTGTCTGAGCCCGTAAAAATGACTTTGTGCGAAAAAGCACAAAATGATTTCGATTCTTATTGCGTTGTTCCCGTTGTTCCCCTCGGTCAATTATATGGGGGAAAGATTTGTGCGGCAATCGATCGTCAACATCCACGTGATTTATTTGATGTAAAATATCTTCTTCAAAATGAAGGATTCTCGGAGGAAATTAAAAAAGGGTTTTTGCTTTGCCTCTTATCCAGTGCCAGACCAATTCACGAACTTATAAGTCCCAATTTTCAAGATCAGCGTCTTGCCATGAAAAATCAATTTGAGGGAATGAGTAGCGAAGCTTTCACGTACGAAGAGTATGAAAATGTGCGTGCAAAATTAGTTGAAACTATAAATAACAACCTAACAGAAGCGGATAGAATTTTTTTGTTGAGCTTCAAAAATCTTACGCCAGATTGGAGCATTTATGATTTTCAATCGTTCCCAGCTGTTCAATGGAAGTCACAAAACTTACAAAAGCTACAAGCGAAAGAACCCAACAAGCATAAAGAACAGTATGAGGCTTTGAAGAAAATATTAGGAGTTTAGTAGTAATTTTTATTAAAAAAAATGGATGACATAAGAGAAGGCATAAGAGAAGTTTTAACCACGTCTGGAGATCAAAATATAGCTGATTTGTTAGAGGGCGCATCTCACGAAATTATTGGATCAGGTACTTATGGATCAAGAGTTCATTCTGTATTATCAACTTTTGTTGTGGCCGCCCCTCCCAAAAGCGCTGCTTTATTAAATAATCTTTCAACTGGACAAAGAGAAAAAATCAAAAAAGCGGCTCTCTTATTTTACCCTACAGGTTCAATTTATCGAACTTTTTAAACGACTTTTATAGGTTTAAAACTCTACTTCCATAATTAAATCACCCTTCGGTACACCGAAGTTTTTCATTCAGAAAAAACGGAAAGCTTTGCAATCAAAGAATTATTTTTGAGATCAAGCTTATATTTTAGCAGCAATAAATTTAAAAAGTGCTAAATATTTGAAATTTGGATTTTGGATGAGGATAGAATAAATACTTTGTCTGGAAATAAAAATTTCATACTAAATATCATGTCAGCAAAATGTAATAATGAATCCTTAAAAAAATTTGCTACATTCGGGAAGTAAAATTTTGGGTTCAATTTTTTTGACTTTTTTAGACTTTTTAAAACTTCATACAAAAAAGCGCAAAATTGAAAGTTATGAACAGGCAAAATTTTGGAGTTATTAACATGCGAATGCAAATTTCAAATAGGACAAACCTGCATTTGGATTGTACCAAACCAGTTGAGACAATCCCATTAAAAGACCAGCCATTATTACATTTTTCACTTTCTGTATCGGAAAGTAACCAGCCTATAACAGCACAAATTCACGAGTAACTCATCCAACTATTTTCATTAAGATTAATGTTAGC
>CAIXIP010000136.1 GCA_903919535.1 uncultured Bacteroidota bacterium
AGGCTTTATTCAATGCTTTGCGAGGTTTAAGTTGGAGTAGGTTCATATGATAATAATTTTATGCAACACCTATATAGTGTCAGCAAGAAAACTCATGTTTTCTCTGAAGAGGATAAAATAAATATTCCCTTACTTCAAATTTATTATTACAAAGATGTCAAAAAATTATCAATATATCCATTTGATATTAAAAATTGGGCAAAAGATGATTGTTTTTAGAGATTTTACTGACAATTGGACATAGATCTCCAATCTTACAGTTTTTTAAGCCTTATATAGTGTGGATTATGCTGCTTGCTTAAGCATTTGCTCAGCTCTTGCTATTTCGAGAAGCTTTCTTCCGATGCACTTAAGATTATAAGCACAAATAGCTAAACCGATGTAGCGTTTAAAATGTTCATATCCTTTATCTGGGCATCTGTTTAAACCACAATGTTCAAGTTCATTGATATTTGATTCTATTGCACTGTGCTTATTTCGTAAACGTACAAATATTCTGTCTGTTTCTTCTAAACGTTCTTGTTGATTGCATTTACCCTTTTTAGGCATGACTAGTTTAGATACTTCATCCTTTAATAGTGCCTTATTATCTTTGTGCCAAAAACCTTTATCAAAACTCCAACTTCCAACTTTATATTTTGACAATACACGAATTGCTAATTCTATTACTATTTCAGAATCAGATTCGTTTTCCATTATTTTGTAGTCAACTATTAAATGAAATTGATCAGTAGTAATAGCTGCTCTTTTGCCTAGTTCTACTGCAGGATTCAGTTTCCCTTTGGTTATCCACTCGGTGTATTGTTCAAAAACAGAAAACATCTTTTCCTGATGTGGTATTATTTCTCCTTTAATTAATCGTCTCTCAACTAAATCAATGTGCTTTTCAAGCAATACTTCAAATCCTTCTAAATTCATTAATTGAGTTAAATCAGATTCATCAATCATTGGAAGTTTTTTAGTTGTACTTTTAATCTTGGATAATAATAATGTTGCTTTTTCAACATATTGGATTGCTGCCTTTTTTAATCTTGCCTCTTTTTCTTTACCACCACCTCTATTTGCAAAACCCAAGTTTCTCATCATCTTCTTCAGTTCACTATACCAATTCTTAATCTTTCGCCAACCTTTGACCTCTGGGTATTTTTCTACCAATGTTCTTATAATATCCAGACATTTACGAATACAATCCCATAAAAGATTGTAATCTGTAGGAAAATGAACATTACTTTCTACTACAAAGCTATCTGTCTTTAATGCCAATGCTTCCGTATCTTTTTTTTTAAAGACTTCGTGACCAAAAGACACTATGATCTCATTAAGTTCTCTTACTGTTTGGTCATCTAATAAACCTACATTGTCTAATATATTTTGGTACTCAAATTCATAATCTTCAAATCCGTAATCAGCTTCAACACCCATTAATTGACGTATCATTTTATCATTATTTGATATATGATGTAAATTGTCATAACTGCAATTTAAACTTAACCTGATTTGAGCTAAAACAAACACTTGCCATAAATTCATACCATAACGACCGGTTTTCTTTTTACCTGATAAGATCTTTTGCTCCAATATCGCAAATATTTTCTCATTCCATTCTGGTGTAATGTATAGCTTTTTCAATGCTGCTACTAATGCCACTAAGGAAGCTCTGCATTTTAATGGTATGCGTGTTTCTTCTATCGGTAATTGGCCAAGTATAAATTGTGGCTCGAATCTTTTTCTCATTTGTGAATCTTTTTTAATTTATTGATGTTTTATGTGCTGCAAATTCATTTAAAACTGTAAAATTAAGCATTTTATTTGAATTACACAAACACTTTCTTAAGAAGATTCAAACTAATTATCAACGATAATATGTTAATAAATATTCATTTATAGGTTTTCTTGAAGACACTATTTAACAACAATGTATTTGCGCAGCAATATGGTACAAGTTTTAATTTGAAAACTGCACCCACATCTAATGCGTATATTGCAACAGATAACATACGATTGCTTCCTGCTGATGATGG
>CAIXIP010000137.1 GCA_903919535.1 uncultured Bacteroidota bacterium
ATGAGTTGTTTGATGTTAATTTTTTTAGTGGCTATTCCGTATTCTGTTTTTACTTGTAAAAAATAAATACCAGGTAGCATTTCATTTTTTTCAATTATAAGTTGTTTGCCTGTAAAGTTTATTGATCTTATTTCTTTACCTAATACATCAGTAATTTTAATTGATACATTTTTTTGTTCCTCAGCAAATGAAATAGTTGTTTGTGATGTAAATGGATTAGGAAATATACGAATGCTATTTGCAAACGAATTTTCAGAAATGCCTAAATTGGTAATTGTATGACAGGATGAAGTATCAATGCAATTTCCATTGGTGATAATAACAGCAAAACTGCCATTGGTAGTTAATTGATACATTTGATTGGTTTCATAAGCAATAGGAGCATAACCATTGTTGCAGTCCACCCACTGGTATGTAGCGGAAGGAGTATTGGAAGTGAAAAAAGTCAGCAAATATGAAGGATACCACCCAGAATAAGTAACTGAAACAGAGGTGTCAGTAACATTTAAATTTGTTGTAAGAATACTATCGCAACCTTGATATGTTGATAAAGTATCGTGGTAAATTCCTGTAGTAGAATAAGTGTGAGTTCCAACATTTATACTTTGCCCTAAATAAAGGCAAGGCGACTGAGTTAATAAATAAGGTGGTAATACAGTTAAATGAGTTGTAACTGTGCTATCGCAAGTGCCGCCATTAAAATCATAAATATATGTACCACTTGTTGTGTAGTTGTCAATCCCAACACTTACGGATTCTCCTGCACAAATATTAAGAACTTGTGTTGTTGGTCCGGCAGAAGGTGATAATACAGTTAAATGTGTGATTACAGTGCTATCACAACTAGTTAAAACTGAAGAGAAAACATCTGTATAAGTTCCAGTTGAATTATAAATACTAGTTCCTATGGTATAATTTTGACCTGCACAAATCGATTTTGCTTGTATAAATTCGTTTGAAGGTAAAACAGTTAAATGAGTTGTCACAATGCTATCGCAACCTTGAGGACTAAACGTATCGATATAAATTCCACTCAATGTATATGTATTGCTTCCTACACTTACAGTTTGCCCTGCGCAAACAACAAAAGATTGTGTAAGGACCTTTGCAGGCAATACTGTAACGTTTGTGGTAAGAATGCTGTCGCAACTTTGGTAGTTTGATAATGTATCGAGATATGTTCCGCTAACAGTATATGTGTGATTACTAACATTTATTGATTGTCCAGAACAAAAAGTAAATGATTGTGTTCCAGTTACAGGTAAACAATTAGGATTGTACTTAAATAAGGTTCCATAATTGTTTGTGCCACCATTACCGGTTACTCCATACATATTTGTTCCAACGTAAACAAGAGACCCATTTGGATATCCGTTATTACTATTAAAATCGTGAAGTTTAATAAAGCTTGTGCCATCGGCTTTGATTTTAAAGATGCTTCCCATATTATTTATTCCACCAGAAGTTGTCATTCCAAATAGAAAATTACCATCAGAAACTAGATGCCCTCGAGGAAGATATCCATTTGAAGTGTTTAAGAAATTAAATAATTCTGAAAAATTTGTTCCATCTGGCTTTATTCTAAATATGTTTCCGATAGAATATGGACCGCTTTGCTCAGTCATTCCATACAAATATGCACCCGAAATAATAAGTGAGCCAAAAGGCATTCTGCCTTGCAAACCTGGAAAATCAAAAATTTTAGTATACCCAGTGCCATCGGGTTTTACTTTAAATATAGTTCCCCAACTAGCCATAGCACCTAAACTCCCCCCGTATGTTGTCATTCCATAAAGAAAATTGCCATCAAAAAGAAGTGAACCACTTGGTGATAATCCATCTGGAGCCCCTGCAAAATCATGCAAATTAGAATACCCCGTGCCATCGGTTTTAATTTTAAAAACTGTTCCATAATTGTTTATGCCACCATTTAGTGTTACACCATAAAGAAAAACCCCATCTGAAATTAGAGCGCTAAGATTAGGGGTCCCAGCGGTTGTTGTGCCAGAGAAATCAAACAATTTAAAATAAGCCGTTCCATCAGGCTTTATTTTAAAAATGGTTCCCATACCATATATTCCTCCATGTTTAGTTGTTCCATAAAGAAAAGTGCCATCAAAAAATAAAGCCCCATAAGGATTACTTCCATTGGTTGCACCCGAAAAATCAAGTAATTTACCAAACCCTGTCCCGTCAGGTTTTATTTTAAAAATAATTCCCATATCATTTATTCCACCTTGTATTGTCATTCCATATAAGTAAGTCCCATCTGAAATTAAGTCGCCTGCTGGATTGGTTCCATTTGTGCCATTAAAATCATGAAGTTTAGTGTATTGAGCTGAACTATTAAGAATAGTTACAAAAAAAATTGCGAAAATTAGAATTGATTTTTTCATATGGAACGATTTATTACCAGTGGCTAATGTAAAACATTATTCATCAATAAAACATGAGATTTAACACAAAGGAAGATTGCATACTAAAATGAGATTTCTCCCTGTGGTCGAAATGACAAAAGAAATAATAATTACTCCAAACTTTCCTCAACATATTCAATGCTGCATTAGCTGTTTTTTCAATATTACGGTTATTTCCAAAAAGGAATTTTTCGAAACAAATACTTACAAATCGTAAACATCCTTTCGATGAGCAATCGTAATTACATCAATAATTAAAACAGAGTCGTAGATGTCATAAATTATGCGGTAATCACCTTGTCGAATTCGGTATGCGTCACGCCCTTTTAATTTTTTATAACCCTGTGGTCTTGGGTTTGTGGAAAGAGTGGCAATAGCACTCAAAATTGGATTGGCAATGTTATCCGTAAGTTTATCCAATTGCTTTTGAGCTGTTTTTGTTAAGGTAATGTTATAATGTTTGGCCATTATTTTTTTGCCTTACGTTTTTTCAAATACTGCTCAAAAGGTTCAGAAGCTTCATTCTTTGCCTTTACTGCATCGTATAATTTTATGTCATGCAATTCGTCCAGTTCTTCCAGTAAAAGATTGTACTCTTTTATTGGCAATACCACAGCTTGTTTTTTGCCTTTTGTGTCTGTAATGTATTGTGGATGTAAAGTCATGATAATTATTTTATTATGTATTACAAAGATAAGAAATAATGAAATACATAAATCTATTTAAGAGATTGCTTCGGTCGTTGCTTCCTCGCAATGCTGGTTAAAATTATCACTCCAACTCTTTCCTCAACATATTCAATGCAGCATTTGCCGTTTTTTCAATGTTGCGTTTGCGGTTATTTCCAAAAAGAAATTTTTCGGAAATTACTTTCTCTGGAGTTGCAATAGCAATCCAAACTGTACCGACAGGTTTATCGGTTGTACCGCCATCAGGTCCAGCAATGCCGGATGCAGAAATGGAATAATCAGTTTTATATTTTTCTCGGATGGCTTTTGCCATTTGTTCTACAACAACTTTACTAACAGCTCCTTCGGTATCTAATAGTTTTTTTGAAACTCCTAATTCGGTTTCTTTTATTCCGTATGAATAAGAAATTATTGAACCAACATAGTATTGAGAACTTCCGGGAATGCTGGTAATTAAATGTGAGATATAACCACCAGTACAACTTTCGGCAGTAGAAATGGTTTTTTTCTTGTTGCGTAATAAATTCCCAACAATCTGTTCTAAGCTTTCTTTTTCTTCACCAAATATTTCGTAACCATAAATGTATTCCGAAATTATTTTTTTAAGTTCTTCTATTTTTTTGTCAACCGCTTCAATTAATTTTGTTTCATCATCTCCCTTTGTACTCATTCGTAAACGTACCATTCCCGGTGCAGGAAGATAAGCTAGCTTAATATTTACAGCTGCTAAACTATCTTCCCAATCAGAAATTAATTCAGATAAAAATGATTCGCCAAGCCCTTGCGTTAAAACCGTTTTGTGATATATTTTAGGAAGTTTAAATCGTTCTTTTATTTTCGGAACAATCTGTTCTTTCATCATTGCCTTCATTTCATAAGGAACGCCCGGCATTGAAACAAAAATTTTACCATCCACATCAAACCACATACCTGGCGCAGTACCATTATAATTCCTCACAACTTCACAAATGGCAGGCACTTCTGCCTGTAAACGATTGATTGGTGTTACTTCTTTATTGTATTGAGCAAAAAGTTTCACTACATCCTGATAAGCATTTTCATCAAAACGCATGGTAGTTTTGAAATACTCGCACAATGTTTTTTTTGTAATATCGTCTTTTGTAGGACCTAAACCACCTGTTATTAAAATAATATCAGCTCGTTCTTTCGCTTCATCTAACGCTTTTAAAATATGTATTTTATCATCGGAAACAGAAGAAATTTGTTTGACGCTTATGCCATTCAAATTAAGTAATGTAGCGATATAGGCCGAATTGGTATCTACAATTTGTCCGATCAATATTTCGTCTCCGATGGTTATAATTTCTACTTGCATTGACCAATTATTTTTTTGTGTTATAGTTTATTTGATTATTAAACTATCCTTTCACTCCTTCTCGACTCCGCTCGA
>CAIXIP010000138.1 GCA_903919535.1 uncultured Bacteroidota bacterium
CATATTTTAAAATCAATTATGCCTGTGGTATATTCCTTCTTCTTTGCCTTTATTCTTATTGAGCAAGTATTTGCAAAAAACTCCATCTTTAAAATAGGGCAAATTCCATACATCAGTAAATTAGGGAAAATTAGTTATGGCTTATACTGCTACCACATGGTTGCAATGTTTATTGTTGTTTCTGTTTTCATTAAATTGGGTTATAAAGCAATACATCCATCTGCAACACTATTATTTATTGAAGCCATAATCGCATTTATAGTAACCATAATTATTTCTTCAATTAGTTACAAGTACTTTGAATCGCAATTCTTACGGTTAAAAGAAAGGTATTCAAGAAATTAATCGACTTTCGAAATAAATAAGAATAATCTACTCGTCCCTAATATTTTATTTCATATAAATACGTGGGTTCATCCGTTCCTATGGTTTTTACCAATATTAATTTTTGCGGATATTTCTCTGCAACAGGTTGCATCATACGATGAAGTGTGTTAATGAACCTACCATTATTTTTTGCTGGATTCATACGTAAAGTTGGAAGCAGCACATATGTAATGTTTTGCTTTTTCCATTCCATCAATACACTATCAGCGTTAGTTGTGGTAACCCAATATTGTGCAGGAAATTTTTTACCATTACCATAAATGAATGACATATTAGGTTTTCGCGACAATACTTGCGCATTTGCCGGCAAACTATCGGCACAATACTTACTCATCTTTAAAAAGTTTTCCCAATCAGGAGTATAACCATAATATATATCTCCACTCAAATTCTTTTTTAATGCTGCTGTATTTTTCTTGGCTTGGATGGTTGATTTTCCAACTGTAACCAAAAGCATGATACCAGCGAATAGTATAAAAACATATTGAATAGATGAAACGCGTTTTGCTAAATCATACGCCCCGAAAAATAAGACTAAAAATATCAAAGGCATAGCAATTATCAGCAAACGGTCTTGCATATTATTTGCCTGAACACCAAAAAATATTCCTCCACAAAGCACAATTAAATAAATACTTGAAAAGAAAATAAATTTGTTTCGTTTGTAACTCAAAAAAGTAATTATTGCCAAAATAACTGTAGAAATATAGGATAGAGCAGGAATTATTTTTGAAGCGTCATATTGAAAACTTCTTAAATTTAATATCCTATACATGTGCAAGGAAATGTATGTATTAAAGTTATTAAAGAACCTAGAAACCATTCCTCCAAAACCTTCATGTCCCATTGCAGGTTTGTAAAGATCAATTCGCAACATCATTTCCAATTGATCTGTATCATTTGCACCAAACAATGCTGTTGCAATTAAGGTATATGCAAAACGGATAGTCGCAAAAGCAACTATAGCAATCATAGCTTGTTTGTAATTTTTATTTAAAACAAAATATAGAACCACTCCAACTATCGCAACGATTGCAATACTTTTCGAAATACTCAAAAGAGTAAATAACAAACCAAATAACAGCCATTTCAAATAATTCTGTTTAACATTTTCAATCCAGCTTGATTCATTATCAATGCTATCAATTATTTTGAAAACGATATACAAACAAATGGATTGAACAAACAAGAAAAACGTTTCAGTAAATGTTTGACTCGCATAATACTGAATGAAATTATTAAATGAAATAAAAGCTAACAATGCAAAAAGTACGGTATAGGGGATACGTTTACGGAAAGTCAAAAAAGTAACCCAAACAAATCCAAACTGACAAATCACCGAAAAGAATTTCAATCCAATCACATTCAATCCGAACATTTTAACAAAAAGAGATAAAAAAACAGGATATGCTGGTCCTTGAAAATAAGGAAATTTACCTTCATGTAAAAACAGCCATGCACGCTCTATATAACTAGAATCATCACCACCTGGCGAAACCTTAGAATCAAATAACAACAATGAAAACAAGGTTGAAAAAAACAACAAAATAAAAAATATTTTATCATTATGCTTTTCAAACCACAATTCCATTTGCCCCAAAAAACCTTCATCTGAAGCCTTTTTAGAGGTTTCCTTTTTAACAATTACATCTTTTTTATGTTGATGCTTTTCATTTTTTGCCATAATGCGATCTATGATTTTGTAAGCTAAAATTAGATAAAAAAACAAATGAGAAATAAAAATAATCAATACCTCATCAATAATGAAAATTGCTTTGCTGTTCAATTATAAGATGTATTTTTGTAAAAATATAATTTTACCATGTTAGAAAACACAGGACGAACTGAATTAAGCAGTTTAGGGGAGTTTGGCTTAATAAAACAACTCACTCAATTTATTGAGATCGTAAACGAAAGCAGCATTAAAGGAGTTGGAGACGATGCAGCTATTATTGATTATAAAGGAAAACAAACAGTTGTTTCAACAGATATGTTAGTGGAAGGGGTGCATTTTGATTTAGCTTACGTACCACTTAAACATCTTGGATATAAAGCAGTTTCGGTAAACGCATCAGATATTTATGCGATGAATGCAATGCCCAAACAAATTCTTGTTTCATTAGCAATTTCGAATCGTTTTTCTGTTGAAGCAATGGAAGAGCTATATTCCGGAATAACTCTCGCTTGCCATAGACATAAAATTGATATAGTTGGTGGCGATACAACCACTTCAAAATCGGGATTAGTTATAAGTATTACAGTAATCGGGGAAGCAAATCCTGAAGATCTTGTTTATCGCGATGGCGCCAAAGAAGGAGACTTACTATGTGTTACCGGTGATTTAGGTGGAGCTTATGTAGGTTTGCAATTATTGGAACGAGAAAAACAAATTTTCATGGAAAGCCCTGGCGTACAGCCTGACCTGGAAGGAAATGATTATATTATTGAACGACAACTTAAGCCGGAAGCACGAAAAGATATTCCTGTATTATTACAAAAGTTAGAAGTAAAACCTACTTCAATGATTGATATTTCTGATGGCTTAGCTTCCGAAATATTACATTTATGCTCAAACTCTAAAGTTGGTTGTAACTTATATGAGGAAAAAATTCCAATAGACCCTTCAACTTATAACATGGCTCGTGAATTTAATCTCGACCCAACAGTTTGCGCATTAAGTGGTGGTGAAGATTATGAATTATTGTTTACAATTGACCAATCTGATTTTCCGAAAATAAAAGCCAATCCCGACATTACAATTATTGGGCACATGACAAGTGAAAAAGATGGAAAAAATCTTATAACAAAAGGCGGCACAGTTCACCCACTAATTGCACAAGGTTGGGATGCGCTTTTGAAAAAATAATTTTCTTCAGCAAATCATAATTCATTGCTGTATCATGTAAAAAAAAGAAGAATCTAATAACATTTTTTTACCATTAAATTCTATCTTTGATTCAATCATAATAATTTGCTTTATGCAAAAAGCAAGAATCGTTTTTCTATTTCTTTGTGTATTAACATTTTCAATGCTCACCAAACACGGTGTTGCACAATCCTATCATTTTCAAAATTACTCTGTTGAAGATGGATTACCATTTGTTGAGGTTTCTGCTATTTTTCAGGATCACAATGGAAATTTATGGTCAGGTGGATATGGAGGTCTTAGTAAGTTTGACGGAAATTCATTTTCGAATTTTAGTCCAAAAAATGGCTTGCTTAACCATTCCGTTACCTGTATCACAGAAGACAATCAAGGGAATTTATGGATTGGAACAATTGCCGGAATCAATAAATTTGATGGGGAAAATTTTACTGGATTTACTACAAAATATGGCCTGGTCAGTAATAACATTACCACTTCACTTAAAGATTCTAAAGGAAATTTATGGTTTGGTACCGATAATGGGTTGAGTAAATTAACTGATGGAACTTTCATAAATTTTACCTCAAAAGATGGTATAGTAGGTAACGTGATCAAATGTTTATTTCAAGATAAATCAGACAATATTTGGATAGGAACTTCAGATGGTATTAGTGTTTTTGATGGCAAACACTTTTCAAATTACACTACAAAAAATGGTCTGTCGACCAATAATATAAATGCAATTTCAGAAGACAAACAAAATAACATTTGGATAGCTACAACGAATGGCTTATGCAAATTCAATAATAATAAATTTACTACCTATACACAAAATCAAGGTTTAATTGATAATAACATTTCATCAATCCTTATTGATTATAAAAACATTATCTGGCTTGGAACAAGTAAAGGGTTAGTGAAATTTGAAAATGAAATTTTTGATACATATTCGCTTCGAAGAGATGCAAACAGCAACTTGATTGGATGTCTTTATCAGGATTATGAACGAAACTTGTGGATCGGCACATATGCCGGATTATTTAAATATCGAGGCAATCCTTTTATCAGTTATGGAATTCATGATGGTTTGACAAGCAATTTTATTTATGGTATTACACGCGATTCAAAAAATTCACTTTGGGTAGGGTCAAAAGGTGGTGGCTTGTATAAATATATTGATAATAGCTTTAGTCAACTCAATGAAAACAAAGGATTAAAAGCTAGTACAGTAAATACCATTTTTGAATATTCACCAGGCAATTTATGGATTGGAACTGATGCTGGATTATATATTTATGATGGAAAAACATTTTCAAAAAAAACAGATTCTACCGGAGTATTTTCTAGCTGGATCAATTGTATATATCGCGACTCCAAAAACAACTTGTGGCTTGGTGGAAATAATGAATTGTTTAAATATGATGGGAAAATATTTACACATTACAAACCTAAATGTCGTAATAACAAATATGATGTATGGACATTTGTTGAAGATAAACAAGGCATGCTTTGGATTGGAACCTATTTAGGCGGACTAATTAAATATGATGGCAAAACATTTACCGAATGCTCTGAACAATTAGGATTAAAAAATGATTCCTATTTAGCATCTCTCATTGACAAAGAAGGAAATTTATATTTCGGAACTATGGATGGCGTTTGGATGCTGAATCCATCATCAAAAGAAAGTAAACCCGTTAATTTTAACCAATCAGATGGAATGAGTTCTGACTTGGTTTACACACTCTTATTTGGAAAAACTGAAGATGAAATTTGGGCTGGAACTAATCAGGGACTAAATAAAATAAACATTCAGGAATTTAAGAAAAACAGTGTAAAAAACATTATCCCCTTCGGTAAAGATGAAGGGTTTACAGGGGTTGAGTGTAACTCTGGAGGCTATGTTGACAAAGATGGTACCATTTGGTTTGGTACCGTTTATGGATTGATAAAATACGATCCACGTGAATACATTGAAAATAAATCAGAATCAAAAACCAGTATTACAGGGTTTCATTTATTTTATGAAGATACTGTTCTGACGAACAATACTCATTTATCTTATGATGATAACAATATTACATTTAACTATTCTGGTATTTGTCTTACAAACCCTTCGAAAGTAAAGTATTCACATATCCTTGAAGGTTTTGAAAAAAACTGGTCCCCTCCTTCAAAAGAACGACAAGCGATTTTTTCTAACCTGCCACCGGGAACATACACCTTTAAAGTCAAAAGTTGTAATAACGAAGGAATATGGAATATAACCCCCGTAAGCTTTTCCTTTACTATTAATATACCATTCTGGAAAACATGGGGATTTATCCTTTCAACCATTTTCGGATTTTCATTTGCCCTACTTTTAGTAATTCGTTTGCGTATTCGGAAAATTAAACATGAAGAAAAATCAAAAACAGAAATAAATAAAAAAATTGCTTACATCGAGTCGCAAGCTCTACGTGCACAAATGAATCCTCATTTTATTTTTAATACGCTTAGCTCTATTCAACATTACATTTCAAATAATGATACCGATGCTGCAATAAAATATCTATCAAAATTTGCGAAACTAATGCGCAAAATAATGGATAACTCAAAACAACAGGTGATTGCCGTTTCAGAAGAATTGAATGCATTAAATCTATATCTTGAATTGGAAATAATGCGTTTCGATAAAAAATTCGAATATTCAATAACTGTCGACCCTGCAATTGATCAATACTATGACAGAATTCCATCTATGTTGATTCAACCATATGTAGAAAATGCGATTATTCATGGATTGCTGCCGAAACAAGGGACAGGAAAAATTTCAATCTCGTTGGAAAAAAATCAAGATACTCTCTTATGTGTTATTGAAGACAATGGTATTGGTCGCGAAAAAGCAAAGGAATTTAAAAAGAATCGGGTAACACAGCATAAGTCAATGGGAATGAGTATTACCAAAGAAAGATTAGATATTTTAAATGAAAGTTTAAATAGCACAATCTATGCTGAAATAATAGATGTGTTTGCTAATGGTGAGCCAGCAGGAACAAAGGTTCGATTAGTAATTCCACTAGATGTATCAGAATAATTTTAATTATCATTTGCATCTTGTTAAAGAAGAGGCAATAATAATATTTTCGTAAATTCGTTCTTATTCGTTTATACGGAAACAATAATTCGTAAGTATATGATAAAAGCTATAATAGTTGATGATGAATTGGGCGCACGCGAATCATTATCAAAAATGTTGGAAAAAAACTGCACCTCTGTTCAAATAATTGCCAAAGCAGATTCAATGCAAAGCGCTTATGAATCAATCATCAACCTTCATCCTGATCTGGTTTTTTTGGATATTGAAATGCCAAACGGAAACGCTTTTGATCTATTGGAAAAAATTAAAGAAATTGATTTTGATATTATTTTCACAACCGCTTACGACCATTATGCCATTAAAGCCATAAAATTCAGTGCTATTGATTATATCCTGAAACCCATCGATCCAGAAGAGTTAGTACAGGCTGTTCATCGTTATGAGGAAAAATCGGGACAAAAAAACATGTTGGACAAGAAATTTAAAACCTTGCTTAACAATTTAAAACCCGAAAATAAACTTAAAAAAGTAGGCATCCCTGATGGTGATGGCTTAATATTCATCAACCTTGCCGATATTATCCGTTGCGATTCAGATGGCAATTACACCTTTTTCATCCTTACTTCCGGAAAAAAAATAGTTGCATCACGCACTCTGGGTGAATATGAGCAACTATTTGCCGATGATAATTTCTTTCGAGTGCACCGTTCACACCTCATCAATTTGCAACATGTAAAAAAATACCTGAAAGGTGAAGGAGGCTATGTTATTATGTCTGACAATTCGCAAGTTGAGGTATCCAGAAGGAACAAAAACGACTTTTTGCAAAAATTAGCTCAGATCTAATTTACCACTCACCTCAAAAATACCACCGTTAAATAAATTTACCTGCCACTCACTCATTGTGGGTTTACTTGCTATGCATTCTAGCGTAATATTGTGTAGAAGTTCATTCAAAAAACTGATTTTAACAAGAACAAGAGCAGGTGTCGGGTTTTGCAAAAGATTAATTGGCACATGGGGATGTTGTTTATATTAATTCGCAAACACCCGCACCTTAATTTTCTTAAGTAAGAAAAATCAGAATTTTAAAAAAGAAAAAATAAACAGAAATAAATAAAAAATGGCAACATCACTACTCAATTTTAACAATTTAAATTCAAAAGCCATGAACAGAAAATCAGCAATCCGCCACGGTCATAATTACCACGAAGATGGTATCGGAACCGTAACAATCTTACTAGCAATAGCAACAGTAGCAATAGTTTTTTATAGCATATATAGTGCATTTTAGTTTAGTTTGGTTTGTTTAGTAAAGTTTAGTTAAAACAAAAAGCGGAGATTCAAATTGAATCTCCGCTTTTTGTTTTTATCAAGAATTACAACATTTCTATTCTTGTTTTTCAATCAAACTTCCGAAATAAAAAAACACCTAATCCTATTTAGCTCACGATTCTTTTCAAATGATCGACTTGCCATTCACCTCAAAAATTCAACCGCTAAATAAATTTACCTGCCACTCACTCATTGTGAGTATACTTCCTTTTTAATCTGCCGTAATATTGTGTAGAAGTTCATTCAAATACTGGGTTCAACAAGAACAAGAGCAGGTGTCGGGTTTTGCAAAAGATTAATTGGCACATGGGGATGTTGTTTATATTAATTCGCAAACACCCGCACCTTAATTTTCTTGAGAAAGAAAAACCAGAATTTTAAAAAAGAAAAAATAAACAGAAATAAATATAAAATGGCAACATCACTACTCAAGTCAAACAATTTAATTTATAAAGCCATGAACAGAAAATCAGCAATCCGCCACGGTCATAATTACCACGAAGAAGGTATCGGAACCGTAACAATCCTGCTAGCAGTAACAACAGTAGCAATTATTTTCTACAGCATTTACAGCTCATTTTAAAGAAATAGTTTTTTAGTTTGTTATGTTTAGTTTAGAGAGAGAAAGCTGCTTCTTGAAAAAGATAGCAGCTTTCAATTTTATTGAGTACTTAAAACTTATTCCTAAAACACCTCAACGCGAATTCTTTTAGTTCTTTAACAGTTTCTTTAGGTGCCTCATAAAAACCCATGTGACCGGATTCTTCGAGCATAAGTACGGATGGATATTTACACAAACCCATTTGAGGGTACATTGTTTCAAAATTTATTACTGAATCTTTTTTTCCAACGATAAACAAAACAGGATATTCGGCAAACTTCAAAATGAGGTCACGACTCTTGCGTTCTTTCATTCCTTCTAAACTATTGATAATAGCTTGCTTGGAAACATTCGTTGCAATACGTTTTACCTTTTCTACTTGCGGTTTTAGCTTGTCTAAATTTTCTGGAGCAAATAAGGAAGTTACCACCTCGGCAACATAATGTTTGTGCTCTTTTTTAACCAACCGAATTATGCGCTCACGATCTTTTTTCTTTTCTTGGGGATCAGCATAAGAAGATGAATTGAATAAACATAAGCCACTAACATTTTCGGGAAACAATTCGGCAAAAGCCAAGGCTACATATCCTCCCATTGAATGACCGGCAATGATATAACGTCTTACACCAATTTTATCTACAACAGCTTTTACACTTTGCGCCAGCAATTCCATGGGGTGATAATAACCAATACAAGGCGTTTCACCATGTCCTGGAAGATCAATTGCAATGACACGAAATTTTCTTGAAAGTTTTTTTATGGCATCATCCCAAATTTCATGTGAACCCAAAAAGCCATGTAATAATACTATTACACGGCCTTTTCCTACATCGCTGTAACGAACTTTTATTTTTTTGAATTCAGCGTAGTGTAACATGATTTAAGAAATTTGCGTGTGTCGAGGAATAAACTAATTTTATTATTAATCTATCCTCAACACATACAAATTTAAAACTTAATTTTTCACAAAACGCTGCACACTGCTATTTTTTCCATCAGTTATCTTTACTAAATATAATCCATTAGAAAAGTCGCTAATATCAAGAGTTTGGCTTTGATTGAAATAAACAAATGAATTTATCTTTTGAC
>CAIXIP010000139.1 GCA_903919535.1 uncultured Bacteroidota bacterium
AAACGATTTAACAAAAAGAAAGGAATTGTTTCCTATGTAATTACACCTAACAATTATTATAAATTTTATAAATACGAACTCAATATTGCTGATAAAGATATTTTTGATATCGTGAAGCCATCGATGGTTAACAGCTTTATTAACGTTGGAAACAGATTTGATCATGAAAACATGATAAACGAGCAGGAACGCATCGTTACGTTACTTCGAAATAATGGATATTATACCTTTACAAAAGATTTTATTGGCTTTGACACAGACACTTCGTTGGGGAATAATTTTGCTTATGTTGCTATTAATATTAAAAACAAAAATGATTACGAGCGACACAAACAATTTATCATAAATGATATTACCATTACTATCGAGAAGAATAATGAACAACTAAATTCTTCAAAAATAAATGATACAGTAGCTTTTGAAAACTTCAATTATTTGCCCCATAATTATGAATTGAATCCTGACATCTTAAGTCATAACCTGTTTTTAAAACGAGGGGACCTTTTTAAAGATATTAATTACACCCGTACCTATGGAAGGTTAAATGATTTAAATATTTTTAGATTCATCAATATTTCAACAAAAGTAAGAGACAGTGGTGATGTTGGCAGTATAGATTACAATATCAAAATCATACCTAGCGACAAATATTTTTATGTTTTGGAACCTCAGCTTATCACTTCCGACCAAAACAGTTTAACAGCTGCACAAAGTTATGGTATAGCCTTAATGGGGCAATTCAGTAATCGAAATACTTTTAGAAATGCTGAAATACTTCAGCTAAGTCTTCGATCGTCAGTTGAAGCACAAGGCCATGTTACAGGATCAAGTTTTTTTAATGCTACCCAACAATCTTTAAATGCATCTATTTCAATTCCTCGAATTTTACTTTTCTCGGCAATTGACAGAAACGTAAATTTTTTAAATACAAAAACGATATTAAATGCGTCAGCCATTTATGAATTAAACAGTGAGTACGAAAGACGAGTTGCTACATTTGGTATCAATTACCGCTTCAACAAAAAACTACTTTCATTTTATTATTCGCCAATTGAATTTAGTTTTATTAGAACAACGCTTAAGTCTGATGAATTAATTGTGAGAGCAAAATCAGATATCATGTTACAAAACCTTTTTGCAAACAACGTAATTATGGATGGCAGATTTGGTTTTAATTATTCAAATAAGGCAATTGCAAAAGACCGTAATTATTTTTTATTTAGATGGGATGCCATTGAACTTGCCGGAAATATATTAACAGCTTTAAACTCTCGATTTAATCAACCTAAAACATCAGAAGGACAATATCAAATATTTGGAGTAAACTATTATCAATATATAAAATCATCAATCGATTTCAGATATAATAGTATCATCAATAAAAACAATTCTTTCGTTTATCGATTTTTTGCAGGAGGAATTGTACCCTATGGAAATTCGCCAAACACACCACTCGATAAAAGATTTTATGTTGGAGGCGCAAGTGATCTTCGTGCATGGTCTCCTCGAACAATTGGTCCCGGAAGCTATCCTGCCAAAAACCAAATTGACCAAACTGGCGATTTGAAAATTGAAGGTAATGCCGAGTATCGTTTTAACCTTTATCATCTTTGGTTGGAAGGAAGTTTGTTTGCAGATGCAGGAAATATTTGGACCTTACAAAAAGACGATGCCAGACCGGGAGCAAACTTTGAATTGAGTAGATTTTATAATGAATTTGCTATCGCATCGGGTTTAGGAGTTAGGTTAAATTTTACCATCGTGCTTATCCGTTTTGATTTTGGAATTCCTATCCATATTCCCGTTAACTCAGTTTTATCCGACAGATGGGTTATCAAAAACATCAGTACCGATT
Source organism: uncultured Bacteroidota bacterium (assembly GCA_903919535.1). GTDB lineage: Bacteria > Bacteroidota > Bacteroidia > 2-12-FULL-35-15 > 2-12-FULL-35-15 > 2-12-FULL-35-15. Next base: position 1,856 of record CAIXIP010000139.1, read on the forward strand.
GGGTGAAAGATAATCTCTTCTTTAACTTTGGTATT
>CAIXIP010000140.1 GCA_903919535.1 uncultured Bacteroidota bacterium
CGAACCTATTGTTGTATAATTTACTCCATCAAGAGTTTTCTCAACAAAAAATTTATTATTATTTTTTTCAGAAGCAGTTTTCCACATCAATACTACTTGATCATTAGAGCATTCTCCAACAAATGTGATAAGTTCGATTGGTAGTGTGATTGTTGATGAACAATTTCCTGTAAAGGTTGGTGGGGCACAGATTGGAGTAGAAGTAGGTGCCCCCCCGCCATTTAGATTGACGGCCGGGCTGTTAGTTCCAGAAACTCCCGGAGTTCCACAATTAACCAATGAAATTGTACCATCAATATTGTAAATAGTATTTGCGGCTGCTGAAGAAAATGTTGTATTTATTCCAGTCAGTGAAACAGCGTTGCTAAAGCCTTTCTGCACATAAAGGTCATTCCCATTTGGTGCCACATTACCAGAAAATGAGCAAGTGTTCAATGTTACATTTACTGCACCGTCAATTGAATAAAGTGCTAATCCTCCGCCATTTAAAGTTCCTCCTGACGTACTGGTTTTGTTGTTAGTGAATTTTGTGTTTGTAAATGTTGCAGTTCCTTTGGTTATTCTAACCCCTCCTCCGTATATATTTGCAGAAACCTGACCCGCATAATTAGCATCGATAATTGAGTTTGTAACAGTTAGTACCCCTCCTCTTTGTGATATACCACCACCATCAGAGCATTCATTGTTAAAAAAACGAGTATTTGTTACGTTTACTATTGTAGTATTATCTGCATTACTTATCAATAATCCTCCTCCATCATAAGATCCCGTTTTAAAATTATATCCTAGTATGTAGTCTTGAATATTAAGTGTAATTCCGTTTCCATAAGCTTCAACTCCTCCTGTATATGCTGTTTTCCATACATTACAAAAACCTCCTCCACCTTTAATTGTAGTTGATGTGTTAGCTAATACTGAAATTGTTGGATTCCCCCCTGATGCACCATTAGCAGATAAATTCACATTTTCAATTAATACTCCAGTTGCGCTATTGCCTACAGTTATTGCCTGCCCGCTATGGCCAGGCGCTTGACTTCCGTTGTTATCGTACTCTTTAATTGTCATGTTTTTTAAAGTGACATTATTTGCACTTATGTACATAAAGTAAACTGTGCCAGCTCCATGATGAGCATGAGCGAAGATTGTTTTGTCATTTCCTGCACCAATAAAGGTGATTCCTGCAGTCGAAATATTTAAATTTTCTTCCGTTGTAGCAGTGTAGGTTCCTGCATCTATAAATATTGAATCTCCATTATGCAATGTTTTTGAGGAAAGTAAATTTGCTAGGGTTAATTTGGGCTTAGATGCTAATTCTCCGCTTTTCGAGTCATCACCAACTACTGTTGAAAACATGTCGCCAGTGGCACTATTATCATTAACGTAATAATTTGTGGTAGCAGTTGTAGCTTGATTAGCTGTAACTCCAGGTATTTTATAACAAGGCCCCGAAGTTTTATATTCATAAACATAAAAATTAAAAGTTGTGCCGGGGTCAAGGTTTGTCACTGTAACCGAAGTGCCCGTTCCGTTATAGACAACATAGTTTCCTGTTCCAAGTTGTGATCCTGAGCCAAATATTGAATTTGCTGTATAGCTTCCAGCGTCTGTTGGTTGTGTTAAAACAGAAGTTGATGCCTTTGCTACAACTAAATGCTTATCCCCATTGCCACCACTCCAGTTTACAGTTATTGAGCTTTCTCCTGCCGAAGTAAATGCGTTCATAGTTGCATTTGTTGTAGGGTAGGTGCAAGGTGGCGGGGTTTCTGTTATTGTAATATCATCTATATAGATTGTTCCAACTGTAACTGTTGCACATAAACCAATATATCCACTTCCAGAATAAGTTGAAGACCAAGTTGTAAATATTCTATTTGACCAGGATGATAAACCACCATTTAGTACTTCTGTAGATAACGGTGTAGTCAAATCAGCAGTCTCATTAAAAACAATTTTTATACTCGTTATTCGTTTTGACCACGCATTAACTGCATATGTATAACCCGATGTAAAAGAGACAGGAATCCAAAAATACTTATTAATTGTTGTATTTGCAGCTGATGCAGTATAAAGTTCTGAGGCAACATTATGGCAATTTCCAGAACCATAATTAAAATTGAGGTCCCAGGTCGGAGCGGCATCCTTCAACCATGTGCCAGGAACGGTTGGTGCTGTAGCCGTATTAAACTGTTCCCCATTAACAATGTTTGTTTGCCCAGCTGAAATCAAACTCATAAATAAAGACACAACCAACATGCCTCCAATTTTTAGAGTACTATTTAGTTGCTTAATTAATTTGCTGCTATTTAGGGAGTTTTGTAGCATTGTATTATTTTAAAGTTTCTTTTTTGTTAAATAATAAGTGAAGCATATACTTTATTGCTTAACCCAAATTTAACTCAACAAGGTTTCGAAGTCAATAAGAAAAAAATAAAAATTAGTAAGTCTGATTTACTTGTACGGAATCAAAAATGAATTGGTTTTAAAAATTCGGCAGAATACAAAAGTTCATAGATTAATTTTGAAATTGACGAGATACAAAATTAATAGTCGATTAATTGAACCTTGCCTTGCTTGTGTTGCTAAATGGACTTGGTGTTGTAAAGTGTATTGCTAACTCAAGCCCTCCTCTAAAATAGCTTGCTGCTTTTAGTTTCGAAACATTTAAATCGTAGCTGATCCCAAGCGCATAATAAGAGTATTCGTACATTACGGATGTAATCATTGCGTCACCCAATCGAAGATCAACACCTATAGAAATAGCAGAAGCTTTTTTGATAAAAGTATATTTCGATTCTTCTTGCAGAATATATTTGAAAACATTTCCAACAATTATTTCTTGTTGTCTACCTTGTCTGGTATATAAAAATTGTGGTGCAAGTAATAGATTTGAGTTTTTTACACCAAATTCAACGCTACCGTGTGCAACAAACTTGGTGTTTAGTTTTTCATTTGATTGTTTATAGAAGGTATAATTTGGAAGTCCGAAATGAAATGCTGACAATCCAACTGTTGCATGTACTCCATTATTTGCAGAAATATACATTTGTTCTTTTCCGTAACTCCAAGCAATACCTGCACCTGCATCAGGATAAATATAAGACGAAGAGGTTTGTGTTTCTCCGGAAGGACTAGCTGCATTGTATGCATTGCTAACATATTGACTTTCCCATTGTAAGCTCGTGTAACTCACAGTATGCTGTCCTGCACCAGCCATAATGCCGATTCCTAACTTACTATAGTCAGATACTTTTATTACTCCCGAAACATTTAAAGCTGCAAGCATGGTTCCCATTTGCGAATCACCCGCTTTATCAGAAAACAATTGAAGTCCTAATCCAACATAATTGTCTTTGTTCTTTTTCTTTGTTGCTTTTATTTCACCAGAAAAAGCAAATGTTTTGTATGGTGAAACAAAACTTCTCCATTGGTCTTTGTAGTTCAGAATGATACGAACATCTTTGACAAGGGCTGTTTGTCCAGGGTTTATCAACATCGGAGTTTCCTTGAATTGTGAAAAATGGATATCCTGAGCTTTACTGTTTGAAGCGATAAGCACTATCATTATGAGGGTCAGGAATGATATTTTATATGGAGACGTTTTCATTGTTTTTATTTTTTGGAGTAGATAGTATATTTACTTTAGCAAACTTACGTTACCGGTTTTTTTAATTGGTTCGGGCGAATTGCTTAATGTCATTGTTAGGTAATAAACAAATACTGCATTGTCCAAAGCTTTGCCTTTATAAGTACCATCCCAGAATAGATTAGGGTCAGTTATCTCTATAATTTTTTCGCCCCAACGATCGAAAACAAGTAATTGCATTTGTAAAACACATAGTGGATTTACTTTTATTCTGAATACATCATTTACTCCATCTCCATTTGGAGAAAATGCAGTTGGAACAAATAATTCTCCACATTGGATATCAACAGCAACTGTAACACATGCTGTATCTGAACACCCTAGTACATCTGTTGCTGTTACACAATAGTCCGTTGTAATTGCAGGGGAAACAATTATAGGGTTTGTAGTTTCTCCAGTATTCCATAAATAGGTTGCACCACCTGTAGCTGTTAGTGTTGTAGAAGTGCCAGAAGTAATAGTTATATCATTTCCTGCACTTGCAATTGGTGGAGCGTTTGCTCCAACAGCAACAGTTGAAGTAATTGTACATCCATTAACAGGGTTAGTAACCGTTACTGTGTATGTTCCTACTGTGTTTACTGTTGGTGATGATGTAGCACCTCCTGCAGTAATGCCAGGCCCGGACCAGTTATAAGTTGCACCTGTAGTAGTTGAATTAGCACTAATACTTGTTGTTCCTGTGATACAACTAATTATAGCTGAAGGACCAGCAGTAACATTCGGTGCTGTTGTATTGCTTGTTATGGTTACAGTTGAAGTGTTTGTACATCCGTTTGTTGGATTTGTTGCAGTTACTGTATATGTTCCGGCAGTGGTAACAGAGGCCGGGTTTGTTGCGTTAACTAATGTACCACCGTTCCATACCATGTTATTTCCAACGCTTGTTCCTGTTAAAGTAGCATTTGCATTGGTACAAGAAATATTTCCGGAACTAACTGATGAAACAGTTGGAAGAGTTGTATTGCTTGTAACAATAATTTGAGAAGTATTTGTACAACCGTTTATTGTATTTGTTGCAGTAACAGTATATGTTCCAGCGGCAGAAACTGTTGCTGGGTTAGTAGCATTTGTCAATACTCCACCGTTCCAAACCATTGTGTTACCAGCACTGGTCCCAGTTAAAATAGCACTAGCATTAACACAAGTGATATTTCCTGAACTTGAAGATGTTACAGTTGGTGGTGTAGTGTTAGTAGTAACATTAACAGTTTGTTGAGAAGCACACCCAGTACCAAGATTAGTAACCGTTAATGTATAAGTTCCTGCCGCACTAACAGTATATGTTGCGGTAGCAGGTCCTGTCGTCCATTGATAGCCGATGTTAGAAGTAGTAGAACCTCCGGTTAAAGTAACACTAGAAGAAGTACATGTTATTTGTAAAGGTGTAGCAATACTTATATTTGGAAATGCACCTGTTGAGGTCACAATAACAGAGGAAGTATTCGTACATCCATTAGAAGGGTTTGTTGCAGTGACAGTATATGTACCTGCTGTAGTAACTGTTGCAGGGTTTGCTGCGTTCGTTAATGTTCCGCCATTCCATACCATTGTGTTTCCCGGGCTTGTTCCTGTTAACGTTGCATTAGGTGATGAACAAGTAATGTTTCCAGAACTTACGGATGTAACAGCAGGTGGAGTTGTATTGCTTGTAATATTTACAGTAGAAGTATTTGTACAGCCATTAGCAGCATTAGTTGCTGTAACAGTATACGTTCCTGCAGCACCAACCGTTGCAGGGTTAGTCGCGTTGGTTAATGTTCCGCCATTCCAAACCATTGTGTTTCCAGCACTTGTACCTGTTAAAGTAACACTTGTTGTTGTACAAGTAATATTACCTGAACTTACTGAAGTTACTGCCGGTGGTGTGGTACTTGATGTAACATTAATTACTGCTGAATTTGAGCAACTGGATGATGCATCAGATACAACACAAGTATAAGTTCCTGCTGCATTTACAGTGGCGGTATTCGTAGTTCCTCCGCTGACAACTGCAGGTGACCATAAATAGGTAACACCTGGTGTTGTAGAAGTTACATTTATTGAGCCACTTGTTGTTGTGCAACTTAAAGCTAAATTAGGGCCAGCACTTACATTTGGTGAAGTGGCTGTAACCGACATTGTAGCAGTTCCAATACAACCATTAGTTGGATTAGTAGCCGTAACTGTATAGGTTCCCGCGGCTGTTGCTGAAGCCGGATTTGCAGCATTTACCAATGCTCCGCCATTCCAAACCATTGTATTGCCTGCACTTATTCCTGTTAATGTTGTTGATCCACTACTACAATTGATTATGCCACTGCCTGAAGTGGTTACGGTTGGAGCAGTTGTATTTGATGTGACATTTACAGTTGATGTATTAGTACATCCATTGGTAGTATTAGTAGCAGTAACAGTATACGTTCCTGCTGCACCAACTGTTGCAGGGTTAGCTGCATTTGTTAATGTTCCACCATTCCAAACCATTGTGTTTCCAGCACTTGTGCCTGTTAAAGTAGCATTTGCTGCAGTACAAGAAATGTTTCCAGAACTTACGGAAGTAACAGTAGGTAGAGTTGTATTGCTGGTAACATTTACCGTAGAAGTATTTGTACAACCATTAGTTGCGTTTGTTGCAGTAACAGTATAAGTTCCTGCAGCGCTTACAGTCGCTGGATTAGTTGCATTTGTTAATGCACCACCATTCCAAACCATTGTATTCCCAACACTTGTTCCTGTTAAAGTAGCATTTGCAGTAGTACAAGAAATGTTTCCAGAGCTTGCGGATGTAACAGAAGGTAGTGTTGTATTGCTAGTAACATTTACCGTGGAAGTATTTGTACAACCATTAGTTGTGTTTGTAGCAGTAACAGTATACGTTCCTGCTGCACTAACCGTTGCAGGGTTAGCAGCATTTGTTAATGCTCCACCATTCCAAACCATTGTGTTTCCAACACTTGTTCCTGTTAAAGTTGCATTTACAGCTGTACAAGAAATGTTTCCAGAGCTTACAGATGTAACAGTGGGCAGTGTTGTATTGCTTGTTACATTTAATGTTGTAGTGTTTGTGCACCCTGCTCCAGATGTAGCAGTAACAGTATATGTTCCAGCTGCACTAACGGTTGCAGGGTTAGCAGCATTTGTTAATGCTCCGCCATTCCAAACCATTGTGTTTCCAGCACTTGTTCCTGTTAAAGTGGCATTTGCAGTTGTACAAGAAATGTTTCCAGAACTTACGGATGTAACAGTAGGTAAAGCATTAACAGTTAATGTAACAGCTGTCGATGTTGAAGGGCAAGTTCCAACTGTTTCATAAACTATACATTGATATTGGTAAGAATTCATTGCTGCTGTTGCACCAGTAATACCTAATGTTGCGCTTGTTGCTCCAGAGTATACAGCATTGTTAGTAATATTCGTCCACCCAGAACCAGTATTCACTTGCCATTGAAAGCTGCCATTTCCGCCTGTAGCTGCAACAGTAAATGAAGTGTTCCCATTTGCACATATTGCAATTGGAGCAGGCTGTGTTGTAATAGAAGGGGGGACACAACCACAAGGATTTACAGTCACAGTAACATCATTGAAACAAGTGTTAGTTCCATCGGTAATTGTTGCTCTATAAGTTGTTGTTACAGTAGGGGAAACAGAGATTGAATAAGGAGAAGTTGCAGAAGGAACTCCAACAACTGTTCCTCCGGTTAATTCTGTTATCGTAATTGTTGAAGTGTTTGGCGATGCAATTACAACATTATCAAGGCCCCAATTATCCGTGCTGGCAGATGTACACAAAGGCATTATCCAACGAAATTGGGTGCTAGCAGTAGCAGCAGCAGTTGGAATAGGTACAACTACTTTATTCCATTTTCTAACTTCATAACCACAGCCGGAATAATTATCACCTGTCATGGCTGGACTTTGTATATTTATTGGAAACATTACTTTTAATGTAGTCCAGGTTGTACCATTTAAAGAATATTGAAGGAAAACGCTTTCTGGGGTGCTTCCCGACATATTAATATCGGGAGATTCACATGGACTTGCATTGCTGTTGAAATCGGCTTGCCTGTATTCAAAACTTATAGTGCCTCCATTTGATACATTCATTGAATTGGAAGTTAAAGTTCTCGGGCAAGTCTGATTAGCCATCCAAATATAAGTAGTGCCATCTAAACTAGGCTTAAGACATGCGTTAGAAGCATTGTTTTGAAATGTAACAGCACCCGTGCCAGCCCAGCCAGTACCAACCGAACCTGAATTGAAGTTGTTATTAATTGCAGCAGCAACCACATTTCCTGTAGCGGTTAAAGTTGTTGAAGACCCATTGCAAATTGTGGCAGGAGTTGCAGTTAGTGCAATGTTGCATCCCGGATTTCCTAAAGTCTTATATGTTTTAATTTTTGCAGCCCAGCCAGGTGATGTTGTAGGATCAATATTATAAAAAGATATTGTTAAGCTACCTAATGGATTTGTTGAGCAAAAAATGCCGGGCGTTGTAACAGCAGCAAAACCAGATCCCGTTCCAATTCCTACAGGAGTAGGCACCGTTCCGTTATTCCATGCTGCACCATAATTACCCATTAATGTGGCAATTTTATTTGAAGCTGTATTAGAACCATCAAAAATACAAACTGAATCACCGAAGGCGTATGACAAGGCACTATAATCGTAATATGTATTGAACATTGTGAAATCGAGACAAACAGATTCTCCTGCAACAGCCGGTACTAATGTTATAGTGTAATTAGTATTCCCATCAACACCTGCCGCTCCTCCTGCGTCATAAAAATTGTCGTTGTTATTAACATTAACAGGTCCTGCTTGGTTAATTGTGATATTTGCTTGAGCAAAGGCTTTGCGTGGCACCGAATAAATTAATGGCAGCAAAAAAAACAGTATTTGTATTTTTTTATTTTTCATATTTTCTTAATTAAAATAACTTTATCAATAAAGTTTAATAACCTAAAATTAACTTATAAAGTCCGTTGGTTGTTTTGAAAAGAGTTGATAATTAGGAGGTCTGTTCATGATAAAATGAAACTTGTTTATTACTCTATTATTAATGACTTATTATTTCATGTTTATGTAAACTTATCTTACGAATTGTTTTTTTAGATTGTTATGTTTTTTCGATAATTATCCAATTAAATCAGTCTAAAATCA
>CAIXIP010000141.1 GCA_903919535.1 uncultured Bacteroidota bacterium
CGCCTATATTAATTCCTTTGAATAATTTGTTTTCAATACGGTATTTCTCTGTCAATTCCTTGTCTAATAGCCTTCCTGGTCTCACAACTGTCCAATTCAGATCGGAATTAGTAATAATTTCTTCCATTTTAGTTTTGTCAGCATAAACGTCTTTTAAAAAGTATTTTAAAAACATTTTTACAAGCCAAGAAACATAATTCTTACTTTCTCCTGCTCCAAATCCAGTGACAAAAATAATTGGAATACCTATTTTTTTCTCCCTATGAATTTCAACAATCAATTTTGCAAAATCTGAAAAAAGAGTAGTAGCTTTCATATTCTTACCAGTCCCCAATGTTATAATTATAGCATCTGCGTTTTGGATTGAATTTAAAAGGTCAGCTTTATTAGTTGCATCACCAAGTATCATATTTAATAATTTTTTCTCTTCTATTTCAATTTCAGATCGAGAAAGGGTTGTTATCGAATGATTTCTATTTAATCCTCTTTTTACTGTTTCTAATCCTATTCCAGCCGAGGCTCCTATGATTGTTATATTCATTTTGCTTTCTTATTTATTTCGATTTTGAGCTGACCGCTAACGGATCGCAGCCTTGCGATGTGCTGGTTTACTTGCAATCACTTACCGCCACAACAAATGTAAATTCAAAGCACAAACCAACCTTGCAAATGTTTAGAAATTAATTTATACCGCTGCGACAAACATTTGCAGCATACATTTGCTCCGCATTTTTTTTGGGGATGTTAGTGGTTAGGGCATACTTCAACACACAATTCGTTACACTTACAATTAGTTTCTCAAACCAAGTTTTATAGCCCAAAGTACCTAGGTCTTTGTTTACTTATGCAGCATTACGCGTACATTGCTTAATCGCATTCAGTTCGGTTTTCTTTTGATTCCTTTCTTCTTCAATGTCAAAATCGTCTTGTAGTCCTAACCAAAATTTTGCTGAGTTACCAAAATACTTAGAGAGTCTAAGTGCGGAGTCTGCTGTAATACGTCTCTTGCATTTTACGATTTCAGAAATACGTGTCTGTGGTATTCCAATGTCTTTAGAGAGCCTGTAAGCAGTAATTTTCAAAGGAATTAAAAACTCTTCTTGAAGAATTTCGCCCGGGTGTATGTTTTTTAATTTTTTCATTTTGATGTTGTTTAATGGTAATCACTTATTTCAACTTCTTCAGCATTGCCATTCTTCCATTTGAAAATTATACGCCATTGATTATTTATCCTAATGGAATAAAATTCCTTTAAATCCCCTTTCAGCTTTTCAAGCCTATTCGATGGAGGAATAAGCAAATCAGCTATGTCTTGAGAGTTATTTAACATTCTTAATTTCCTTCTAGCTGTTTCTTGAATCTCTGTAGAAAAGTTTTTAACTCTCTCTCCTTCCCAAATTTTCTTCGTGTCTTTGTCGCCAAATGATGATAGCATACTAATGTTTTACGTTACTTACGTCAAAGATAAGTAGTTTGTTTTAAGAATCCAAATATATTTGTTGAAATTTTGAGTCACAGGAAATGATTTGATAAACGCCATTCTTTTTCCTATGCCTTACCACTAAAGGTTTGCAGCTGAAGCGAAGTGCAGAATTACTTGCACTTTCTAGTCTGCTAATACAAATATAAATTAAAAGTGATGAACGGAATTGCAAATGTTTAGAAATAAATTTATGCCGCTGAAAAAATAAAGTTGCAGCTTGCACGAACCCCAGCATATTGCAAGGGTGCTGTTAGCGGATGGCGCTCTCTATCAGTCCTATTGCTTCGTCAGGTGTCAAAATTGGAAGTTTGCTTAATTTAAAATCTGCAACGTTTCTTGTTACTATCGCGTCTATTTTTTTATTTGTTTTAGCTGTATAATATTGAATAGCGTCTTCAAAGTCTTTAAATTCAGAGTCTAGTGCTTGTTTTATAGCACCTTTAGTTGTGTCAACTGTTTCAGCAAGTGATTCAAGTTCTTTTAGGATTTTAATAGTTTCCTTATGTGAAGTTAATTTTTTAATAATGTAATAAGTATTGTTGTATGAAACAGCAGTTATGTAAAGTTTGATTTTCCCCTTTTCTGAATAGTCAAACAGTTGTGCCGCCAATATTGAAAAAGGTCTGCGGTCTGTTAAAAAGTCAATGACCACATTAGTGTCTAGCAAAAAGTGTTTCATTTCGAGTATTTTTTATTTAAAACACTTTCTAATTCCTTTTTATAATCAAAATCCTTCGGAGCTTTAACCGACCCAAGAAGTCTTTTTACATTCGGAGATAACTCGTTTTTGCTATTGTCTTTTTGGACCAATGTTTTTAAATAATTTTCTATAAGATCAGACAGGCTTCGCCCTTTCTTGTTTGCATATACTTTTGCAAGGTCTATAATGTCTTTTTCTACTGTAAGTGTTAATTTGGTCGTCATGATACGTGTTATTATTTCAACAAAGATACGTGTAAATTTTAATTATACAAAATTAATTTAGTAGGAGGGTGGATTTTTCTTGCGCTTTCCGCTAACGGCAGTTTGTCTAAAAACTACCGTTTACCAAACAAATATAAACTAATTAGAAGCGATATGCGAGTGCGAGAAAATAATTATAAAAAATGTTTTGTAAAAAATGGAGAGCTTATATTGGAGATAAATGATTTTATGGAGGTAAAAATATTCGAAAATAAAAAGCCCAGTTCTTCCAGGAACTTTTTGAACACATTTTTACCAACAATGTTAATAATTCTGCGCA
>CAIXIP010000142.1 GCA_903919535.1 uncultured Bacteroidota bacterium
CCGACTACAATTGACGCCTGATCAGCAAACAAAATTTCGTGCAATAGCAAAAGAAAATAGAATGGAAATGAAACAATTACGGGAGTCAAAAAAAGATGCACCGAAAGAAGAAAGAAAAGCTGCAATTATTGCTCAGTTCAAAAAAGCAAACGATCAAGTTAAAGCAATCCTGACACCAAAACAGCTAGAACTTTTTACTCAATATAAAGCTGAAAAGAAAGCTGAGAGAGAAAAAATGATGAAAGAAAAACATCAGGAAATGGAAATGATGGAAGAAATGAAACTGTTTTAAATTTTAGTGATAAATAGATGATCCCGGACAAGAAATTGTTTCGGGATTTTTTATTTCAGAACTTATCAAACACTTTTGTTGAGTTGACAAATAAAAGCACATACACCAAACTCATTAAGCAAAAAGCTAAAGAACTCGGCTTTGATTATTGTGGAATTTCGAAAGCTGAGTTTTTAATAGAGGAAGCTCCGATGCTCGAAACATGGCTTAGAAAAAGCATGCACGGGCAAATGGATTATATGCAAAATCATTTTGATATGCGCCTCGATCCTCGTTTGTTGGTGGATGATGCTAAGTCGGTAATTTCTCTTTCGTACAATTATTATACAGATAAAAAACAAAAAGATTCTCTTGCTCCAAAGATTTCGAAATATGCATTTGGTGAAGATTATCATTTTGTTTTAAGAGAAAAGTTGACTGAACTTTATGGATATATTCAGGAACAAATTGGCGAAGTAAACGGACGCACATTTGTTGATTCGGCACCAATACTAGAACGTGCATGGGCAAAACGTAGCGGTTTAGGTTGGATTGGCAAGAATGCGAATTTGATCAATAAAAATGCGGGTTCGTTTTACTTTTTATGTGAAGCAATAATTGATCTGGAATTAGAATATGATTCGCCTGTAACCGATCACTGCGGAACTTGCACAGCTTGTATTGATGCTTGTCCAACCGATGCGATTGTTGAACCTTTCAAAGTTGACGGAAGTAAATGTATTTCCTATTTCACCATAGAGTTAAAAGATAATATTCCTTTGGAGATGAAAGGGGAATTTAAGAACTGGGCTTTTGGTTGTGATATTTGTCAGGATGTTTGCCCCTGGAATAGATTTTCTTCAATTCATCATGAAGAAAGATTTGAGCCTTCCACTCAATTATTAAATATGACAAAAGTTGAATGGGAAAACTTAGACGAAATCATTTTTAAAGATTTATTTAAAAAATCGGCAATCAAAAGAACCAAATACAACGGATTAGTTAGAAACATTGTCTTCCTTAAAAAGGAAATATAAAAAACCTATTTTCGCCTTAATAAATAATCAACTTTGATAAAGGAATTTTTTAAGAATAATATTTATTTCATAGTATTACTTTTGGTGATATGCGAAACAGTATCAGCTCAAAATGATAAGATATCATATGGATTTAATGCTGCTATTAATTACCCAACAATTGGAGCCCGATATGAGAAATACATTGGAGAAGGGAATCCCACTTTTTCACTCTTTGCTTCTTATAAACCTAATTCTGGTTTAAACATAGGACATCCTACTAAAAATAAAAACTATACGATACTCTCTGATGAGTTTGTTAGACGCTTAACTTTTGTATTACAGCCATCATACATAGCGAATAGTTTTAGACAACAGGATAATGAGAAAAAATATAACACAACATATATAGAGTTAGGTGGATTGGTTTACTTTCAACCTTTTACATATATCAATGAAATTACTTTCTTTACAGGTTTATGTCCTTCATATTTAGCGTCCTACACCACGGATGCATTACAAAGCGGTTATTATTCTACAGTGCATTATGATGCC
>CAIXIP010000143.1 GCA_903919535.1 uncultured Bacteroidota bacterium
TAATTTAAAATTACCATTCCTCTATAATGAGATTTCTCTCTACATTTCATTGCGTTCGAAATGACAGTTTACATTTGTCATTTCGACTGTTAGGAGAAATCCACCTTCATCAGCAGATTTCTCTCTGCATTTCATTCCGTTGGATGACACCGAAGGTATTAATAATTTGAATATACCATTCTGCTCCTTTTATTTCTCTAAATTAAATTGACTAACCTCTTAAATAAAAAAAGCCATCCAATTTCGGATAGCTTTCAGTAAATTTCATTTAAAAATTAAACAGATAACATATAATCAGCCAATTTGTGTTGATCGGAATACTTAAATACTGATAATTTTAAATAATCACGATTTGTTTTATTCTGTGTTTTTGCAACGATTCGAAGTATGTTTACTATTTCTTCAGTCGCATTTGATATTTCAATAATTGCATTCCGTTCATTTTGAAATTTTTCCTTTTCTTTATGAAACTGGTCGGCAAACGATCTTGAAATAAATTCGACTTTTGAAAAGTCAAATTCTATTTTTATGTTTGTTTTTTCGGATAAAAATCTGAAAAATCCAATAGCCGCTTCCCTCGTATTTAGTGTAAATCCAAATTCATCGGCAACATTTATTTTTAATATTTCTTTATTTTCCATGACTTTTACTCCTTACCAGATGTAAATTTATGCAATTATGTTGTCTCTGGCAATTAACCTTCAATAAATTTATAAAAACTAAAATCATCTTGCTGAAGAATAGGGATTCGCAGAGCAACATAACACCCTTTGAAATTATATTTATCTGAAAGGCTAATTAGTTCCTGCTTATCAACTGTCTGAATGTAAAAAGTTTTACCAGAATATATAAAAAACTTCCCCTTTAAACCTTTTACCAGCATCTCTCTTGATGTAGATATTCCAAAACCTCTGCTTTCCGGTAAATCTTTGGTTGATTTACCAAACACAGCAAAATTTATTGCTTCTTCTTCTGATGCAGGCTTATGTTTTCCGCTATCAATATATGATTGAAAAAGTCCTTTACCGGAATCTGTTATACATAAATCCATATAATTTTTAGACGGATAAAACTGGGCAAATAATATGCCTTTCTCTGATTCAGAATGGTCAACTACGTTTTGTGTTAACTCGTCAACTAAGTAATAGATAGCTTGTAATTGCTCCCCTTTTAAACCAAGTTGTTTTTTGAATATGCTATTTATAGCTGACAATACGTTTTCTCTTATTTTGCTATCATTCTCATTTTTTCCGGTAGGAAAACATACAATCGGAATGTATTTCTCATCGTGATATTTACTTAAAGCCGAATCGAGATCAATTAAACTGAAATTAGAATATTTAAATCCATCATAAAAAGCAATTGTATCCAAATAGTTTAAAAGCTCTTCATTGGCTTGGTTGACAATTGTTTTGTTTTCTCCTCCTTTTTGACTATGTGCATTTAATAAGCTTGCCAAACCAGCAATAATAAAAGGACTTGTAAATTTGCAGTTGCTAAAATCAATTTCTAAAATATCAGCTGAACTTTCATTCATTTGTGCCACATATTCCATAAAATGGTTTATTGGCTCCCCGAAGTTATCTGAAACTCGTGCTGGAATATTTAAAGTAATCTTTTTCATCTTTCTATTTTTCAAATATGCTTTATAATCGTTTCTGCTTCCACACTGCCCAATTCAAATTAGTAAAATATTTTATTGTTTTCTATTTTTAACTGGCCGAACTTTGGGGTAGCTTACACTTCGACCCTGCTCAGGATAAACACCGGGAGAAATCTCATCCTCGACAAACAGATTTCTCTCTGCATTTCATTGCGTTCGAAATGACAGTCCTGTGTGTCATTTCAAACTTTTTCAAAAAATCGTTCTTTAATTTCCTCATTTAAAAAATCCCAATTGGGATTAGCTAAATTTATCAAATTATTTTTCTTTTCTCTTCTCCACTTTTTTAATTCAGCCTCCCTTTCAATAGCTTGATCTATATTACCAAATTTTTCAAAATAAATAAGATGAATGCAATTATATTTTGCAGTGAATTTTAATTTAGCCCCCTGATTACTCTCATGTTCAAATATTCTTCTTTCAAGATTGTTTGTAACACCAATGTATAAAACTGTCTTGTTTTTATTTGTTAAAATATATACAAAGTAGTTGTGATGCCTCATTTTAATTTAAAATTACCATTCCTCTATAATGAGATTTCTCTCTACATTTCATTGCGTTCGAAATGACAGTTTACATTTGTCATTTCGACTGTTAGGAGAAATCCACCTTCATCAGCAGATTCCTCTCTGCATTTCACTCCGTTCGAAATGACAGTCTTATCTGTCATTTCGACCAGAGGGAGAAATCTCATTTTCGACAAGCAGATTTCTCTCTTCATTTCATTACGTTCGAAATGACATTCCTATGTGTTATTTCGACTCCTTCGACCCTGCTCAGGATAAATTCCAGGAGAAATCTCATCTTCGTTAGCCGATTTTCCTATTCATTCCATATTAGATCCGAACTATCAAATACAATCATAAAACGAAATTACGCTATCACAAATATAATCAACATCCTTTACCTCAAGGTCAAAATACAATGGCAAGCGTACTAAACAATTGCTGAATTTTTCTGCATTCGGTAATTCTCTTCCCTCCTGTTTAGATTGGTAAAAAGGACTATTGTGCAAGGACTGATAATGAAAAACTGCCTGTATTTCTTTTGATTTCAAAAATTCAATCAGAGAATTCCTTTCCTGTTCATTTTTACAGATTAAACAAAACAAATGTGCATTATTGGATGCATATTCCGGAATAGATGGCAATTGAACTTTTTGTGATTCTTGTAAGAAATTCAAATTTTTAAAATAGCTGTTCCACAATCCTATTCGCTTTTTTTGTACACTATCAATCTGCTCCATTTGGGCATATAAAAATGCAGCAGTTATTGCACTCGGCAAAGAGGAAAACCCTATGTCCACCCATTCATATTTATTTACTTCAGCGCGTGAAAAGGCTGCGCGGTTTGTTCCTTTGTGTCGAATGATCTCTGCCCGTTCAAGCAATGAAGGATTATTAATTGAAATAAAACCTCCTTCTCCACAATGAATATTTTTGGTCTCATGAAATGAGAAACAGGCAATGTCCCCAATAGTCCCCAATGCTTCGTTATTGTGATAAGAAGCTATGCATTGTGCTGCATCTTCAATAAGTATTAAATTATGCTTTTGGGTAATTATTTTAATTGCATCCATGTTGCAGGCGATACCGGCATAATGGACAACAACAATAGCCTTTGTTTTTGGTGTAATCAATTTTTTAATCTCATTTTCATCCATATTCGGATGATCAATTTTGCTATCAGCGAAAACGATTTTTGCTCCTCTTAATGCAAAAGCATTTGCTGTTGAAACAAATGTAAAAGAGGGCATAATTACTTCATCTCCTACACCAACATTAGCAAGTACGGCAGCCATCTCTAAGGCCATTGTGCAGGAGTTTGTCAGAAATACTTTTTTGAAATTATATTTATTTTCTAAAAAACTTTCACACATCCGTATTATTTCCAGGTCACCGGTAAGTGTTTTGGTATCCATAGCTTTGGCTATGTAGTCCTTTTCGTCTCCGGAATAATATGGTTTGTTAAATGGTATCATTTACTGTTTTTATAATGTCATTTCGAACCTTTAACTCTGCTCAGGATAAATTCCAGGAGAAATCTTATCTTTTATAAACAGATTTCTCTCTGCATTTCATTACGTTCGAAATGACAGTCCCTAAATGTCATTTCGACTGCAAGGAGAAATCTCATCATTGACAAGTAGATTTCTCTCTTCATTTCATTGCGTTCGAAATGACAGTCCTAAATGTCATTTCGACTGCAAGGAGAAATCTCATCATTGACAAGTAGATTTCTCTCTTCATTTCATTGCGTTCGAAATGACAGTCCTAATTGTCATTTCGACTGCAAGGAGAAATCTCATCATTGACAAGCAGATTTCTCTCTTCATTTCATTGCGTTCGAAATGACAGTCCTTATTGTCATTTCGCCTCCCTCGACCCTGCTCAGGATAAACTCCGGGAGAAATCTCATCTTCGGCAGCAGATTTCTCAATCATTTCAATCCGTTCGAAATGAATAAAAAAACAAAGCTCATTTTGTCAACAATTTCATCAAGGTATCCGCCCAAATCTCCGGTGTAATTAATTTTGCTTTCGACACACTCTTTTCGCCCATACTCATTAATTTCCCCCCCCCTAAGTTTATTACTTTTTTTAATTGTTTTTTTAATCCTCCAACATCACCTGCTTTGTAAATATAGCCATTCACATTGTCCTCCACAAATGCAAGCCTTGCTCCTACTTCATCACTGCAAATGATAGGGAAACCTGCTGCGGCATACTCATGAACAACAACGCCCCAAGGCTCGAAATGGCTAGGCAAAACAAAGACACCGGTTTCCTTAATAAATTCAAGTAAATCTTTCGGTTGAACAAATCCAAAATGTTTAATTTTTTTGTGTTGCACAGGTTCAATATCACCTATTCCTAAGCACCATAATTCCCAATCGTTAGGTTCTTCTGTTTGTAATTCAATAAAAGCTTGCCATAGATCTTTTATGCCTTTAAATTCATAATAGCGACCCACAAAAATGAATCGTTTTGGAAAATGTTTTTCTTTCTCTTCTTTGTTTGCAAGGTATTTTTGATGAAACAGATCAAAGTCGCAAGAGTAAAATCCGGTAAGAATATCTTCTTTTTTAAAACCTAATTTCAAAGCATATTCATATTGTAAATCCCCTGGAACCCAACATTTAGAAAATCGTTTTAGTAAGTATAAAGGAGAGATAAATGAAGCAATTCTCTGTTTAAAATTTCCACGCCAATGATTATCAATCGTTAAAATTGTGATCGCCTTTTTCTTGAATTTTTTACATATAAATAAATAGTCTTTATCCACCCAGCCACTGCAAACAATGATGTCAGGAGTAATAGATTCTGCTAATAAAAGCAATTGATCTTTCGAAAATTCATTCCGTTCATAAAGCTTAATTTTTCCGGAAAAATCAAATTGGAAAGGAGCTTCCTTATTTACAGGATAACGCACAACATGCACTTCCACATTTTTTTCAATTAATGCTTTGCATCCGGCTATAAAATAATCAGCTATTTCAGTGTACAGGAACAGGACTTTCATTCGCTAATTCTTTTTTTTCGACATTTTCATTGTTTTCAAACCCGCTAAATCCCTTATAATAAATAATAGAAATTATAATTAACACTTGTATTGTAAACGGGTTTAATGAAGCCGTTAACCAGGATTCAAATTGGTTTGAAAACA
>CAIXIP010000144.1 GCA_903919535.1 uncultured Bacteroidota bacterium
CTCTAATAAATGTAATAAAAGATAAATCTATGAATGTCATTAATATAAAAATAGAAAACCAAGACCACTATTTTATTGAAAAATATCTGAAATGGGATAGTGACTTTTTTCAGATTCCTTCCTTTAAAATTGAACTAATCATTTGTAAACATACAGATTCGGTTCTTTTGAATCAGGCAATAAATAAATATATAGACCAAATTCCAGAAAATTCGTATTATTATATTGATATACCTACGGAAAACATTTATTTACTACAAGCTCTTGCATCAACAAATTTTAAACTTATAGAGACTAGATTAAATTATTATTTGCCAACTGTCAGAACCCAAAGTGAAACACGATATTCGGTTAAAAATGCGGGCATTGATGACATTGAAACATTAAAAACAGTTGCAACCAAAATGAGAAATAAGTATGATCGTGTTCATGCTGATTCATCATTCTCTGACGAAATCGCTGATAAATACTTAGCAAGATTTGCTGAGGAGGCTGTAAAAGGGTTTGCAGATATTATTTTAGTTCCCAATTTGCCTGATATAAAACCTTTTGGATTTCTTGCAGCAAATTATCCTAAAAAAATTGAAGGGAGTTTTGTCTCCAAATTTGTATTAGCTGCAATTGACTCTTCGATTGAAAAAGGGTGGTTTTATAAATTGGTTTCTGAAATGGTAAATCATCTAAAGGAACGAAACGTTGAATATGTTACAACGATAACACAATCAGCTAATAAAGCTGCCATAAAAGTTTGGGAGAAATCAGGTTTCAAACTATATTCTGTTTCGCATATTTATTCTTTGAGAAAATGATAAAATTTCTAGATTTAAAAAAAATAAATGCCCAATATTCATCAGAAATTGAACATGCAATAAGGGATGTTATAGATTCTGGATGGTATATTCTTGGGGAATCAGTCACGAAGTTTGAGCAAAATTTTGCAAAGTATTGTGGTGTAAAACATTGTTTGGGTGTAGCAAACGGTTTAGACGCATTGATTCTAATAATCAGGGCATATAAAGAACTAGGAGTTTTTGAAGAAGGTGATGAAATTATTGTGCCAGCAAATACATATATAGCTTCGATTTTAAGTATTACAGAAAACAATTTAAAACCTATATTAATAGAACCACACATTGACACCTATAATATTGATATAAGAAAAATCGAAAAATTAATCACGAACAAAACAAAAGCGATATTACCAGTTCATTTATACGGTCAGGTATGTAATATGCAAGAAATTATCAAACTTGCAAAAAAATATAATTTGAAAGTGATCGAAGATGCAGCTCAATCCCATGGTGCTATTTGCGCAAATAAAAAAGTCGGTAATTTAGGCGATGCAGCTGGTTTTAGTTTTTACCCAGGAAAAAATTTGGGGGCAATGGGCGATGCAGGTGCCGTAACAACAAACGATAATCAATTAGCTGAAGTTATAAAGTCTATTCGGAATTATGGTTCTGAAAAAAAATACAAAAATGAGTATCAAGGATTAAACAGTAGACTTGATGAGATTCAGGCAGCAATTTTGAATGTTAAACTTAAGTATTTGGATAACGAAAATAGAAGGAGAGTTGAGATTGCTGAAAATTATTTAAAAGAAATTAAAAACAGCAATATAAAATTGCCCATGGTTTCAAATAAACAAGGACACGTTTGGCATTTGTTTGTGATAAGGGTTAATAAAAGAAACGAGTTTCAGGAGTATATGACCCAAAATGAAATTCAAACTTTAATTCATTATCCAATTCCCCCACATAAACAACAAGCATACAAAGAATGGAATAATCTTTGTTTCCCTATTACAGAGGAAATTCACAACGAAGTAATAAGCCTACCAATTAGTCCTGTGATGACAAATGAAGATGTTGAAAAAACAATACTTGTAATCAATAATTATCATTTTTAATAAAATCGATTCATTTAAGTATGAACATGAATGAAATAAAATATCCGTTGGTTTCTCTTTGCTTGTTTTCTTATAATCAAGAAAAATATATTGAGGCGGCTATAAAAGGGGCTTTGTCGCAGACGTACTCTCCACTTGAAATTATTATTTCGGATGATTGCTCGACCGATAAGACTTTCGATATTATTAAAAGGCTTACGAAGGATTACAAGGGACAGCATAAGATAATTTTGAATAGAAATGAAACAAACTTAGGTTTAGCAAGTCATGTAAATCATGTGTTTCAAATTGCGAAAGGGGATTTTTTTGCAATTACGGCAGGGGACGATATCTCGCTACCTGAAAGAATCGAAAAAATAATTAGTTTTTTCATGCTAGATTCAGAACTAGCCGCTGTCAGTTGCGGATTAACTAGCATTGATTCCACGGGTAATGTTATCGAAAATGCGCAGATTAAACAAGAGGGAAGTGTCATTTACACTATAGCTGATTATTTAAATGATATAAATTTGCACGTTACAGGTGCAAGTAGAGTAATAAAAAAGACTGTAGTAGAAAAATTTGGCTTGTTAAATTCTAACTGTCCAACCGAAGATACCACAATCTTATTAAGGTCTTTCATTATAGGTAAAGTAGGATTGATTGGAGAAAATCTTCTTCTATACCGCACGCATGAAAACAATCTATCTGGAGAAAAAAATATTCATAAAATGAGTGTTAATCTAATTTTTCAACAATATAAGAAAGATGTTAAGTTAGCAGTTGAAATAGGTTTAATTACAAATGAGAATGCTAAATTGTTGTTTTCAAAAATTAATCAGATTAGGAAAAATCGAGTTCGTGAGAAATACGAATATAAATGGAGGGAATGTAAACTTAAAATAAAACAAATTTTAAAGCCGGCCAAAGTGATTAATTTAATGTGGTATAGAGGTAAAGATTACACAAATTTTGGTGATGAATTGTCTCCTTACATTATTTCAAGAATATATAACGTTCGCATTGTTGCAAAGGAAAATAAAGCAAAGGGATTTCTATTTCTTAATATATATAGGGTAAGTAACTTAATTATAAAATTAAAGAATAAAATACGTACTCAAAAAACTTCTTTGAAAATATACACCCCAAAAAAACACCTTTCAATTGGGAGCATAATTGGATATTCAAAACCAAACTATAATATTTGGGGTAGTGGGATAATAAGCCGAACTGATTTTATTGAAGGAGGTACTTTTTATGCTGTACGAGGTTTTAAAACTATAGCCAGATTAAAGGAGCTTGGACTAAAAGCCCCTTCAGTTGTTGGCGATCCGGCTTTGCTGTTACCGTTGGTTTATAATACAAAAACAGAAAAAAAATATAAACTAGGAATAATTCCACATTATATAGATTACAAACTAATAAAGAATAATATAGTAAACAAAGATGTATTAATTATTGATTTTAAAAACTGTGAAATAGAGCATGTTATTCGACAAATTTTATCATGTGAAACTGTAATTTCAAGCTCTTTACATGGGATTATTGTTTCTCATGCATACGACATACCTGCTTTATGGTTTAAATTTTCAAATAATTTATTTGGCGATGATATTAAGTTTTATGATTATTTTTCTTCAGTTGAAATTTATGAATATGAACCATTTTATTTAAATTTTGAGAAGTTTAATATTGATAGTATTGTTGAAATAATAAAATCAAATAATAGCATAAATAAGATTAATATAGACATTTTTAACCTTCAAATTAATTTAATTAAATCTGCACCATTTGTAATAAAAAAGGAAATTGAGTTACTACTTTTGCTTGGACGAAATTGTTAAGCCCTCTTGCCTTAACTTTACAAAATGAAAAGAGAACGGACCTATATACATCAAAAAAATTAAAAGTGATGCTTTGTTGGCACTGTGCTTTTAGTGCATTATTGTATTTTAATGATAGGTTTCTAATAAATGAAATTGTAGAATCAAATTTTAATAGATTATTTAAATTATTTATTTGAAATAAATGGACAAAATTGCAAATGTTAAAGTTTCAGTAATTATTCCAACATACAACAGGGCTAGTTTAATAGGCATAACACTCGATAGTTTTTGTAAGCAGAATTATCCAAAAGAATTATACGAAGTAATTGTAGTTGACAATAATTCAACAGATAATACTTTTGAAGTTGTAAATGCCTATACCATTAAATATGACAATATAAAGTATATTAAAGAGTCTAGAGCGGGTGCAACATTTGCAAGACATAATGGAGCAAAGAATGCCTTTTCTGAATATTTGATATTTGCTGATGATGATGGAATTTTTAATGAGTCATGTATCGAAGAAATTTTAAAAATATATAATTCAAATGTTGAAGTTGGAGCAGTGGGAGGTAAAATTGAAATATTATGGGATAATCCACCTCCAATTTGGGTTGTAGAGCACGAGCGTTTTTTGGGCAAATTAGATTATGGAAGTGAAATATTAATAGCAAAAAAATTATATATTAATGGAGGTCTTTTTTCTATTAAAAAAAGTGTTCTTTATGAATTGAAAGGTTTTAACCCTGATTTAATTGGAGAATATTTAGTTGGAGATGGCGATACTGGATTATGTAATAAAATTCATAAAAGTAAATACTATATAGGGTGGACACCTCATGCGAAAATGCAACACATGCAATTTGTAAACAAAAATGCAACAATTGAGGATATTGGAAGAAGGTATTATAATCATGGCTTATGTTTATCTTATGCATTTTATAAAACAAACAATTATAAATTAAACAAGTCTGTATTAAAATATTTTATGGAAAGTCTTTATAAGTTTTCTAAGCAATTAATAAAGCATTATATATTAAATAATCAAAATAATAATGATGTCTTTTATTTAATGTCAAGAAAGGGGCATTTGGTCTTTTTTCTAAATTGTTTGTCTAAAGAATATCGGTTGAGTTGCAAACGTGAAGATTGGTTTTAATTGTAAAAAAGTCAATCAAAAGTTCGGATTATACCGAAATTTAAAAATTAAATTTGATACCTTTGTTAGAAAAAACAAATATTTGATGTTATCTTAATATATTAGACTAAAGGTTGATAATTTTGTTGTTTAAAATTTAAAGACTTTGAATTTTATTTATAAAAAGTCTTGTGTTCTAGAAATATCTTATGAAGCCATATATTTTTCTTATCAAAACGAATTAAAAAATGACTCATTTCTATTGGATTAAATAAAAAATAAAAATTACCTAGAATATAAGTTGCAAAAAAAATAATGATTGAGAAAATAATTCATAATAATATTACACTTGGAATAATTATTAGAAATAATTATTCCAAAGAGGGAATTGATTTTTTTACAAATGACAATGATTCTCAGCAGTTAGGCTATATGAATAGGCCTTTAGGTTATGAAATAAAGCCACACCGGCATAATATAGTACCTCGTGAAGTTCATTTGACACAAGAAGTTCTTTTTATAAAATCAGGTAAAGTAAGAGTTGATTTTTATTCAAACTCTCAAGATTACATCGAAAGCAAAGTATTAAACGCAGGTGATGTGATTCTACTTGCAGATGGGGGACACGGCTTTTTTATGATAGAGCACTCTGAGATTATTGAAGTAAAGCAGGGCCCTTATTGTGGTGAAAGTGATAAAGTTCGATTTAATTCCATAGACAATTCCCAAATAATTTATTTATGAAAAATTTTAATGCTTATAGCCGATATTATGATTTGCTGTATAAGGATAAAGAGTATCAGCAAGAAAGCCAATATGTGGCAAATCAACTTAAAACACACTTTCCCAAAGCTAAAACTATTTTAGAATTGGGTTCTGGAAGTGGCTCTCATGCAAATTATTTGTGTAAAGATGGATTTAGTGTATTTGGAATTGAGCGAAGCTCAGAAATGGTTGAAGAAGCTAAAAAGAAAAAGATTGAAAATTTCGAGGTTTCTTTAGGAGATATTTGTGATTATAATTTAAATAAAAAGTTTGATGCTGCTATTTCTTTGTTTCATGTGATTAGCTACCTCTCCGATAATAAATCCTTAATCAGTTGCTTTAAAGCTACCAATCAACATTTGGTTGATGGCGGTGTTTTTTTATTTGATGTGTGGTATACACCAGCTGTTTATTCATTAAAGCCGGAAACGCGAATCAAACGTTTAGAGGATAATGAATTAAATATTATACGCATTGCTCAGTCGGATATCGATTTTCAAAGAAACATAGTAAATGTTAACTATGAAGTGATGATCACTAACAAATCGGATAATAAAACAACCGTATTGAATGAAAAACACCCGATGCGTCATTTTAGTATTCCTGAAATAGAATTATTGGCCCAGATAACAGGTTTTGAAGTACTCAAAGCCGAAGAGTTTTTAAGTGGAAATACGCCCGATGATAAAACTTGGGGTGTTTGTTTTATTCTAAAAAAGAAAAGCCATGCATAAACCAATTCCGGTAAATACCCCATTGCTTTCGGGCAACGAATTAAAATACCTCACAGAATGTATTGAAACAGGCTGGATTTCGAGTGAAGGCCCGTTTATTTCAGAGTTTGAAAAAAAATTCTCTACCTATGTTCAACGTAAGTATGGTATAGCGGTTTCAAATGGTTCAGCAGCTTTGGATATAGCAGTGAAGGCTCTTCATATAGGAAAAGATGATGAGGTTATCATGCCTGCATTTACTATTATCAGCCCTGCACAATCTGTTGTAAAAGAGGGAGGAATACCCGTTTTAGTGGATAGTGACCCATTAACCTGGAACATGGATGCAACCCAGGTGGAAGCTAAAATAACAGCCAAAACAAAAGCGATTATTGTTGTTCATATTTATGGCTTGCCGGTTGACATGGATCCTATACTTGCTCTTTGTAAGAAATACAAATTAAAATTAATTGAAGATGCAGCCGAAATGCATGGTCAAACATATAAAGGGAAAATGTGTGGAAGTTTTGGGGACATAAGTATTTTTAGTTTTTATCCAAATAAGCAAATAACAACTGGAGAAGGCGGAATGATCGTATGCGATGATGAAGCAATAGCTGAACGATGTAAAAAACTACGTAATTTGGCTTTTGAACCAAATGAAAGGAGATTTGTGCATCACGAATTAGGTTGGAATTATCGTATGACTAACTTGCAAGCTGCCTTAGGGTTGGCACAATTGGAAAAAATAGATATTCACATCAATAAGAAACGTGAAATAGGGTTCAGATATAATGAAGGTTTAAAATCACTTAAAGGATTTCAACTACCTCTTAAAAGTACAGATTATTCTGAGAATATATATTGGGTTTATGCCATGGTAGCTGAAACAGAGGATTTGGCTAATGAAATGGTAAAAAAATTAAATGATCATAAAATAGGTACACGCCCTTTCTTTTGGTGTATGCACGAGCAACCGGTTTTTCAAAAGATGGGATTGTTTTTAAATGAAAAATACCCTGTTGCAGAAAAATTAGCAAGAAATGGATTTTATATTCCATCTGGATTAGGGATTACCAAAGAAGAAGTTAATATGGTAATAGAAGATGTGTTGAGTGTGTTTTAAGACTTGATGGGTAATTTTTCATAAAGAAAAAAGAATTCTTGTAGGAAAAATAATTAAAATTGTGCTGTTTTCAAAATGTTAAAAAAAAGAAAAAAAATTGCATTTGTTTTTGGAAGAGTTTTTATAAATACTGCAAAATTGCAGTATATGCCATTTGCACTAAGTACTTTAAAAAAAATTGCCGAGGATGGTAATTGTGAAATAGATGTTTTTGTTACCCAATCAAAAACAGAAGATTATAAAAAATTATTGCCCGAAAATGTAACGTTTAATTTTATAGATAAGGATTTTATTTGGTCAAGAGGAGGGGGGAGAAAATTTTATTTTTTAATAACATTATATTTTCAGTTTATTACTTTTTTTAAAAAATATGATACTGTTTTTGGAGTAAGCCAAGTTGGTGTTGTATTGGGTGGTAAACTTGCTGCAAGAAAGAGGGCTAATTTTATTTGTTTAAATGATGAATTTCCAAGTATATCTTACTTTAAAATATGGCGAGAACATGAAATAAAGTATACGGCAAAGGCTTCAATTGTAATTTTACCTGATGAGTGTAGAATAGATGTGTTGAAAAAGCAAATATCATTTAATGAAAAAACTGCATTTTTTGTTTTACCAAATATCCCTCTTGAAAATGAATTTAGTAGTATAAAACAGATAGATTGGAAAACAAAATTAAATCTTAGGCTGGAAAATAAAATAATTGTATATGCTGGCGGAATATCAAGAGAAAATAATATCGATTATCTGTTGAGTATTTTCCCATTAACTGATTCGAAGTTCGTATTAATAATGATAGGAAATAACCCTGATTATATTAATAATAGATATTTAAAGAATGATAGAATTTTATGGTTACAAACACCTTTAAATGATCACGAATTACATGATATTATTTCAGAATATCGTTATCAATAGGTAAATGAAAATTTCGAAAGTTAGTTTAGGAGGAGAGAATAAC
>CAIXIP010000145.1 GCA_903919535.1 uncultured Bacteroidota bacterium
AAGAATTAATGGACAATGGTGTAAGTGAAAATGCAATTGCAAAATTGCAGCCATTAATTGAATTTAAAGGCACAACATTAGAAAAGTTAGATTTTTTAAAATCACTTTTAGTTACTTCTGAAATTGGGTTAAAAGGAATTGAAGAAGTAGAATATATTTTCAAAACTGTTGAGAAATTAAAATTAAATACAGCACAAGTTGAATTAGACATTACTCTCGCTCGTGGTTTAAACTACTACACAGGAGCTATATTCGAAGTAAAAGCAAATGTTGGAACGCTTACCAGTAGTATTTGTGGCGGTGGTCGTTATGACGACCTTACCGGAATTTTTGGTTTACCAAACATGAGTGGAGTTGGAATTTCATTTGGCGCAGACCGGATTTATGATGTGTTGAATGAATTGAATTTGTATCCTGAAACTGTTGCTGCAAGTACCAAATTGTTATTCGTAACATTTGGAGAAACAGAACAAGAATTTTGTTTGCCATTATTAGCAAATGTTCGGAAAGCAGGAATAAATTCTGAGATCTATCCCGATGCAGGTGCAAAAATGAAAAAACAAATGTCATATGCTGATGATAAAAAAATCCCATTTGTAGTAATTGTTGGTAGTGACGAAATGCAAAGCGGAATGTTGAGTCTAAAAAACATGACATCTGGAGAACAAGAAAAAATAAGTATAGAAAGTATTATTCAAAAATTAAAATAATTCCATCGCCTTAGCGATAAATAAAATTATGCATAACATCACCACATCAAAATTAGATTTCGATAAAATTTCAGAGATCATTTCCAAAAAAGAGAAACTTACTTTATCCGAAGAAGCAAAAATCAATATTCTCACTTGCCGCGAATATCTGGATAAAAAAATGGCTTCTCAAAAAGAACCCATTTACGGGATAAACACTGGCTTTGGTTCATTATGTAACGTAGTTATTCCAGCAAATGAATTAGAGCAATTGCAAATAAACCTGGTAATGTCGCACGCATGCGGAACAGGCGATGAAGTGCCTCAAGAAATTGTGAAGTTGATGTTATTATTGAAAATCCAGGCATTATCTTATGGTAAATCAGGCGTTCAATTACAAACTGTGGAACGCTTAGTAGATTTTTTTAATAACGATATTCTACCTGTTGTTTATCAACAAGGTTCACTTGGTGCCTCTGGCGATCTTGCACCACTTGCTCACATGAGCTTGCCGTTGTTAGGATTAGGTGAAGTTTATTATAAAGGGAAGAAAGAAACATCAGAAGAAGTATTAAAACAATTAAACTTAAAACCGATTTCTCTTAAATCCAAAGAGGGTTTAGCATTGCTGAATGGCACTCAATTTATGAGTGCCTATGGTGTTTGGTGTTTGTTGCAAACAAAAAGAATAAGCACATCTGCTGATGTAATTGCAGCAATATCATTAGATGCCTTTGATGGTCGAAACGAACCATTCAAAGCGCACATACATTCTATTCGTCCGCACAAAGGGCAAATGAATACAGCTGCAAACATGCGCAAGTTATTAGAAGGAAGTGAACTGATAAAACGCAAAAAGGAACATGTACAGGATCCGTATTCTTTTCGTTGTATTCCGCAAGTGCATGGCGCTTCAAAAGATGCAATTGAATATGTAGAAAATGTTTTTCTTACCGAAATAAACTCAGTTACGGACAACCCAACTGTTTTTCCTGATGAAGATGAAATAATTTCAGGAGGAAATTTTCACGGACAACCATTAGCATTAGCATTAGATTTTTTAGCGATTGCATTATCTGAATTAGGAAGCATATCTGAAAGACGCACCTATCAATTAATAGCAGGCTTACGCGGATTGCCACCTTTTTTAGTTGCAAAACCAGGATTAAATTCAGGGTTCATGATTCCACAATATACTGCTGCAAGTATCGCAAGTCAAAATAAACAATTATGTTCACCTGCCTCTATTGATTCTATTGTAAGTTCAAATGGACAAGAAGATCACGTTTCAATGGGGTCAAATGCTGCTACAAAATGTTATAAAGTGGTAGAGAATCTATATAGGATTCTTGCAATCGAACTAATGAATGCTACACAAGGATTGGAATTTAGAAGACCAGCAAAATCATCACCAATACTTGAACTAAT
>CAIXIP010000146.1 GCA_903919535.1 uncultured Bacteroidota bacterium
AGCCCTCTACACGTAGAGGGGTTTTTTCCCGTATAAAAGCAGTTTACAACCCATAGGGCCGTCATCCTGCACGCGGCATGGCTGGATCAGTCTTGCGACCATTGTCCAATATTCCTTACTGCTGCCTCCCGTAGGAGTCTGGTCCCTGTCTCAGTACCAGTGTGGGGGTTAATACTATCAGATCCCCTAGACATCGTAGCCTTGGTGAGCCATTACCTCACCAACTAGCTAATGTCACGCATGCTCATCTCTAACCACCGGAGTTTTAATTATTAATTGATGCCAATCAATAATACTATGGTGTATTAATCCGAATTTCTTCGGGCTATTCACCAGTTAAAGGTAGATTGCATACGCGTTACGCACCCGTGCGCCACTCGTCATCAAGTATTGCTACTCATGTTACCGTTCGACTTGCATGTATTAGGCCTGCCGCTAGCGTTCATCCTGAGCCAGGATCAAACTCTTCATTGTAAGTTTGATAATGCTCTTCTTCAATTAAGAAAAATTATTATTTTGGATTTGTTTCTCAACTTATTAATAGAACATATTAATAAGAGGGATACTTATTATTTCTTTTTTACTTCTCAATATTTTCAAAGAACGTTATTTATATAATTGCCTTAAAATGCTTAAGACTATAAATTCATGTTTTAAAGAACAACCCGTTTTGTTTGGGGCGACAAAAGTACTAATACTTTTTATACTTGCAAACTTTTTCGTAAAAAAATTTAATTTTATTTTTCTTACTTCTTTAATGAACAATCCCGTTTTTTAATCGGGGCGACAAAAGTACAAATTATTTTTAACTAGCAAAATTATTTTCGAAAAAAATTAATTTTTCTTTTTTTTATTGCTTCAATGAACAGATGCTTCTTTTAAAAGCGGGTTGCAAAAGTAACAAACTTTTTTAACCTGCAAACATTTTAATGAAAAAAAAATCTTTTTTGATAAAAAAAAACAATTACTAGCATTCGCTTTTTACCAAAAACCCGCCACAGGATTGGTGTTTAAAGATTTTTTTACATATTGTAATTGAATCAAAAAAATATCGTTTTCGATTTTTTTTTGCGTGATGCACCTTAAAAAACACCCAAATCAATATTTTTTAAAGGCTAATTCGTCTGGAATTAATCTTTTATCATACTTAAAATAGGGGCTCTTCCATCACAAATTGCTTCGTATTGGTTGATTATGGCTCCCATTAAGATTCATTTCACCTAATCTTCGGTTTACATATATATGATCAAACAGAATATTACAGGGTATTTGGGCCACACTATTCTGTAAAAAGGATAGTTATCGGTAATTTTCATATTGCAATTACTATCCTAAGCTCTCATATCCAGAGCACAATAGTGAGGCATTCTTCTAAAGCATTTGAAGTATAAATTGACACAGTATAACTAAGGCAGTAAATAATGCTTGAATAGTGTTTCGAATACAAGCTCTTTAAAAAGAATTTGAATGGGGTTGCTTAAATAGGGTTACCTATATATATTAGAAAGCCTATATATAAGTTAAGTATATAATAATGTCCTGATTAAAACAAACAGATGCTCCCCTTTAATACTTACTTACTATTATATAGTTAGAATCAGGAAGGATCTGACAAAAGCATCTATAACAATTTTTTTTGACGAGGATCAGATTGCATTTGTGCTTATTAATGTGAAGTGTTAGTAAAAAACGCAATATCAAAAACACCTTAACATCTCGGATTATATATTATAATGTGTTATTTAGAGACTATAATTTACGAATTTAAACTCATCTATTTCAAAAGACAATGAGTCATCCTTAATATATAATGGAATCTCATTTGTATAGTAAGGGAACTATGGAAAGAAAAAACCTGCTTAAAACTAAATGTTTTAAACAGGTTTTTTAATAATTTATGATTCGTCCTATTTTGCAGCTAAGGTGCGTAAATAAGCAACAACTTGCCAACGCTCTGAATCGCTTAATTTTTCTTTAAATGAAGGCATTGGTTTTCTTCCTTCTGTAGTTTTGTAATATAGTTCTCCATCAGATTGAGCTTGAACCGTTTTTTTAGAAAAATCATTACAAGAAATATCAATTTTTTCTGCTTTAGCACCATCACCTAATCCTTTTGCACCATGGCATGATTTACATTCTTTTGCCCAAATTTCTTTTCCTGCAGCTACAGCATCAGCACCAGTTGCTGTACTTTTTAATTTTGCTCCTTCAGCTTTCACATCCCATGGTTTTCCAGCAGGTTTTGCTTGCGCTAAAGCAGTTTGACTGAATAAAAAGCAGGTTGCCATTAGTGTAACACCTGCAATCAGATTACCTAAATTTTTCATAGTTTTAATTGATTTTAATTGTTAATTGATTGATAATTGACCCAAATTTAATTTATTTTTTTTTACTTCTTAATCCTTTTATTTTAAATACCTGTAATACAGCCCAAAGTAATGTTCCCCAAACAAGTGAAATTATTATCAGTGACGCTGCTATGAAATATACCGGAGCTTTACTTCTGTTTGCAAATATTGAACGTTCATCCACATGTGAATTATCGCTAGCAACAACTATGCCCAATTTTGCATCTCCCGTTGATTCGAAGGTTCCGTAGTTTTCATCGTCTTCTACCTTTGCAATAAATGTTAAATTGCCATCAGGAGAAGGGATGTCATTAGGAACTTCGAAAGAAGCAATACCTGTTGTATCAGTTGTAACGGCCTTACCAATTGGTAAAGGAGTGAACAAACGTTTTACAAACAAGCCAACGCTAACACCATCTAGCGGTTTACCATCAGAAGTTACTGAAACATTACAAACATTAATAGTATCATTAAGAGTAGCAAAGGTTAAAGCCATTTTTGCCTGCTTATCTTGTGCGAATAAACTTGTTACTGAAAACAGCATTAGTGCACAAATTGTTATGAAATATTTATACTTTTCCATCTTCTTGATTATTTATAGTTAATTATTTCGTCTTTACCTTCTAATTTTCCTTCGGCTACTTCCCAAACTGAAACGATTGGGAAAAATCTAGAGAATAAAGTAATTATCAAAAGCACTGCAGCGAACGTAGCGGCAACAATTGTCATTTCGATAGTACTTGGGTGATAATGCGTCCAAGATGGCGGAACATCTTGTATTGGCAAATAAGGGTGAGACTGACCTGGAATAACGATTAGATAGCGTTTAAACCATCCTGCAATAAAAACACCTAATGCTATTAATGTAAGAGGCAATGGTTTTCTGAACATTCTAAAGATTGGAAGAATGCAAGGTATAGCAATTCCAAAAAGAACGACCGACCAATAAAAAGAGGCTTCTTCACCTGTAAACAAAGCTAGTAAATGATGTTTATGTAAGCCAGACATTTTATATGCAGGCACCAAATATTCATTTACATTAAAGTATGCATATGCTAATGCCATCAATACTAATGCCTGACCTAACTTATCAAAATGCATTTCTGTTAGATATTTCTCCAACTTGTATGCTTTTCTGAAAATAAATACGGCAAGAATCATTGCAGCAACACCTAACAAAAACGCTCCAGAAACGAAATATGCTCCAAAATTTGTGCTATCCCACTCAGCTCTCAAAGTTGTTGCAAAAAGCCAAGCAGTAACTGTGTGGATTGAAATACCCAAAGGAATAACCAATACAGTTAGAACTTTTACGGTTTTCTTCAATAATTTCCATTGCTCTGCAGTACCTTCCCAACCAAAGGAAAAGATCTCATACATTTTTAATTGCCATTTTGGTAAATTATGTAAATGGTTTTTACATGTTGACAAGGATGGAATTAAAGGGATGAAAAGAAGAATACAACTCGTTACTAAATAGGTCATAATCACTATTATATCCCAAACAATAGGAGATTGAATACGACCGTACATCACTAAGTAATGTAATCTATCGGGACGACCCATTGCAGCGACAATACTAACTCCAGCAAGCATAATTGCTGCTACAGCTATTATTTCCGCAATACGAGAAAGTGGTCTATACCACTCAAAATGAGTCAACTTTAATACCGCTGACATCAAAACGCCCACTAAACTAAGAGCCACAAAAAACACAAAGTTGGAGATGTAAACCCCCCAAAATGTAGTATCTCTTAATGAAACAGTCACATATTTACTTTTGGTTTCCTGAACATAGTATGCATACACACCGGCAAAGCATACCATTATTAGAAACACAATCCATGCTTTGCCTATCAAACTCCATTTTTCAATTGGGCGAAGCAAATCATTTTTCATAACCATATACTCTTCCTGGGTGAAGGTTTCGTATTTGGTTGAATCTGTTATTTTATTATCTTCTGACATATGTTATTTTTTTAAAGATTATTCTTCAGTGTTATGAGCTTCAGTTGCTTCTTCGAATGGGAAATTACGTTTCACCGGTGGTAAATAATATACCCTTGGTGCTGTACCCAATTCTTCAAACTGGCGATATCCAGCCCTATCTTTCAATAGCTTTTTCAATCTGAAAGTATCTTCTCCGTTTGAAACTACATCCTCAAGCTCGTCACCATGATAAATTACACCATTAGGACAACTTACAACACATGCTGGCAATAAGCCTTGAGCAGCTCTGTCAGGACAGAAATCGCACTTAGAAACAGTACCTTCTGTACCATATTTAGTGGCACAATAGTTTTCAGTTAATTCATCTTTATGTTCTTCAGTAAACTGAACTTGTTTTGGTCTACCGAAGTTAAATGTACGCGCTGAATATGGACAAGCAGCCATACAGAACTTACATCCGATACATCTGTCGCTATCAATACCTACAATTCCGTCAGAACGCTTGAATGTTGCATCAACCGGACAAACTTTTGTACAAGGAGGATTATCACAATGATAACACATTTGCGGGAACCAATAAGGTGCCGTTAGATCTGAATCCTGCATTTTCTTCACCTTAATGAATTCAACAGGAGCTAATACTTTATGGGCAGTTTGACATCCTTCAATACACTTTCTTGCATTCGCACATTTGCCTAGGTCGATTACACGAATAAACTTTTTACCAGGAATCCCTTCACGAACAGGTAATTGTTCAGGAAGTTTTGCAGCAGGATGTTTTACAACACTGCTATCCACTTCCATAACTTTACCATCAGTAGTTAAAACTTTTACTTTTTCACCTGTTTCTTTAGTTTCTTCTAGTGAAACGGCTTTGCTAATAGCAGAACCTAACAATACAGCTCCGCCTGCTAAAGCACCAAGCTTTAGAAACTTCCTGCGGTCTGATTTATCTTCTTTTTCCATATTATTTTTTTGAATATTTTAATTAACTATCAAAGCTATTTCTTACTAATGAATTAAAAACCAAACTCACGTGTAATGTTAAAGCCAATTAACATACTTACGCGACTCTTATTCTTCATGTTTTTATAGATGAATTCATTTGTATTTTCACCAATAACACCTTGTGGATGAATATTATCAGCTGTAGTAGCAAATATTTGGAATTGATGTTGTCCTGTAGAATACTCTAAACCAAAAGACAAATTAGGTTTTTGGTAATTTACTAATTTCGTAGCATCTTTTGGATCAGTAATCTTATCTGGATTTAGAGGGTAATCAAATTCCGCTTGTAAAGACAACATCGAAGTTATTCTCCACTGAGCGATTGTTGATAGCCCAATAATTCCATGACTTCTATCTTTTGTAAACTTTCCAGTTGTATCAACCATATTAAAATAAGAGTATGAACCAGCGATTTGCCAAGAGAATGCTTTACTAAATTTACGAGCAATCATTAATTCATTAAAGAAAGTACATCTGTTTGCAAATGTGTATTCATTTTTTTGATTCATGAAACCTGCATTTACGCCTGTTTTTGCAACCACATTACCAAAATATGTAACTGTTATTGGCATTCCACCAGATTTTGCCTGCTTCAATATAATACCTTTCCAAGCTAAATCGTACAACATACCTTTGGTTGCTCCAAAGCCAACTGAAATACGTTTTGTGATACCATAATCCAAGCCGATACGAATATTAGCGGAAGAAAAAATCCCGTACAAGTTGCGCTCATCTACCATTCTTCCAAAACGGTGTTGAATAAGAAAACCTAATGATTTTTTACTGGTGCCTTCTACTGTTTGGTTATTAATAAAAATCCCATTTTCGAATGTTTTCTTTACGTATTCTTTTGTTGGTGCTGCAGGAGCTGCAGGTGTTTCATCTTGTGCAAAAACTGCTGGTGATACTATAAGTAACAACAACGCTAATTTTTTTCTTAACATATCTTTATCTTTTTTACTGTTATTAATTATTTAATGCTCCTTGGTTAATCCAAGTTTTGATAATTTCCAATTCTGCTGGAGTATATACTACAGCATTAACATCTTTTGGCATAATTTTATTTGAGCCGCTTGCTACACCAGTAGTGATTGAAATGTATAATTGACTTGCCAAAGCATCATTTGCAACTATGTAAGTTGGAAAAAGAGAAGCATAAGCCGCTGAAGCTGTAGGTGTTCCACCATTTACGAAATCGAGCGCTGAGCCAGAACCATCATGACAATCAGCACAATGTCCAGCTGCATTCATTAATAATGGATACACCTCTGTGGCGAAATGAACAGGCGTGGTTATTGGAGCCGCGGCAGGTGCAACATAATTGTAATCCTTCCTACAGGATTGTATCGACAGAGCAAGCACTGCGAGAGAAATAATTGTTACTTTTTTCATAACTTAATTTATATTAATTGTTTGTAAACTATTTTTTTTAAATACCTTATTTATTAATAATTTTCTGGGGTAAAAGTAATTGCCCTTCCAAAATCAAAAAATGATTCATATCAGTTTATAAAATGATTATTGTCAGAAATAACATTTGATTTTTGTCATTGATTTTTAAACAAAAGAGTTTTACGATCTTCTCTATTTATTAAAAATAAATCACTTTACAATTGCTCCACTTAATTTCAGTAATTGTGTTTCTGATTTTTTTGCGTTAAAACGAGCATCAGACAATCGAGTGATTGAGTTCTGATATGTACTTTGAGCCATTTTTATTTCTATGGAAGTATTGGCTCCTAATCTAAAACGATCGAGGGAGATCGTTAAATTTTCTTTGGCTAGCTTATTATTTTCCTCTTCAAGCTTTAATACTGCAATATCATCCTGATATTTTTTAAAGACTTTCAGCAATGATAATTGTGTTAATGATTTTAAATTCTCAAGTTCAAAATTTGAATTCTCTAAATTCAGCTTCAAATTTTTAACATTATTCACAGTGTTTAAACCATTAAAAATGGTCCAGCTAGCAGTAAAGCCAAGGTTCATTCCTAAGTTTTGGTTGAGCAATGTAAGACCTGCCTGATTTTGAGCCCGACTAAAAATATAATTTGCATTAAAATTCAATTTTGGAAAATAGGCTGATTTAGCTTCTTTAAGCATATAGTTTGAAACCTCACTGTTTTTTTGAGCAAAAAGCAGATCAGAATTATTAGCCAAGATTGCATTTTTTAAGTCTTCATATTTATATTGATTTATTAATGGAATACTATCATTCACATCAATTTCCTGCTCCACATTCTGAATTAATAACTGGTTCAATTCTTCTTTAGCGTCAGCTAACAATGTGTTTTGGCGAATCAAAGCTGACCTTAATTCATTCATATCAAGCTTTGCCTGTAAAACATCCACTTTAGAAACTGAACCTAATTCGAATTTTTTTTGAGCAATTTTTAAACGCTCTTCTGAAACAACAATATTTTCTTTTAACCCATTAATAAGTTGTTTCTGCATTACAATATTATAATAAGCAGTGGTAACCTTTACAATTGTATTTTCAATTTGAATTTTCAAATTCAATTCGCCCATACTCTGCAATTGCTGCAATTTATCATGTGTAGCAAACATTTTCAACCCATCGAATAGTGTCCAATTCAAATATGCACCAGTAGTTATATTCTGAGACTGTACTCCACTTTTATCAACTACCAAACCGCTCGAAAACTCTTGTTTAGTGGCATTGTCAGCAAAACTACCAGAAGCGTTTAAGTCGAGTTTTGGCAGCATTCCTGCATTTCCAAAACTATTATTATTTGCAGCTTGGAGCGATTGATTTTTTGAAATAAGTATGTCATAATTATTTTTCAATGCCAACTCTATCGCCTTATCAATGGTTATTTGAGATGTTTGAGCAATAGAATAACCTACCAACCAAAAACAAAAAAATGAAAGAATGTAGTGCTTACTTCGTGACATGTTTATTGCGTTCTTTTGAAAAATAAGAATAAATAGCCGGGATAACATATAATGTTAACATCAGCGAAAATAATACACCACCCACAATTACAATCCCCATTGCCATACGACTCTTCGCTCCTGCCCCCAATGATAGTGCGATAGGCATTGCTCCTAAAGATGTGGCGATACTTGTCATTAAAATTGGGCGTAAACGTGCTGCTGCAGCGGCTTGAATTGCTTCTCGCTTTGATTTGCCTTGCTCTTGTAATTGATTGGCAAATTCAACTATAAGAATACCATTTTTGGTAACCAAACCAATCAACATTATGATGCCAATCTGACTAAAAATATTTAATGTTTGATTAAAATACCATAATGATAACAATGCTCCACACAGAGCTAATGGTACAGTAAGCATAATGGTGAAGGGATCAATAAAACTTTCGAACTGAGCAGCTAATACTAAATAAATAATTATTAATGCTAAAAAAAATGCAAATAATACGTTAGAAGAACTTTCAGAGAAATCTCGTGAAGGTCCTGTTAATGAGGTTGAAAACGAATCGTCTAACACTCTTTTCGAGATGGCTTCCATCTCTTTTATACCATCACCAATTGTTTTACCGGAAGCTAAACCTGCTGAAACTGTTGCTGCCTGATAACGATTATAATGATAAAATTGTGGCGGACTACTTTGTTCTTCAATAGTAACAATATTATCTAACTGAATCATTTCGCCTTTATCATTTCGAGTATACATAGATTTAAGATCAAGAGGTTCATCCCTTTTTGCACGCTCGAACTGACCAATTACCTGATATTGTTTCCCATCAATATTAAAATAACTAAAACGTTGTCCGCTCAAAGCTAATTGAAGCGTTTGAGCAACATCACTTACAGAAACACCGATACTTTTTGCTTTTTCTCTGTTAATAGTAATATTTAATTCTGGTTTATTGAATTTTAAATTAACATCAACCATTTGAAACACTTTGCTTTTATTAGCTTCCTCTAAAAACAATGGTAATTTTTCTTTCAACTTTGCAAAGTTTGGAGCCTGCAAAACAAACTGAACGGGTAATCCACCGCGTGAGCCACCTGATGAAATAGTTTGCTCTTGTATTACAAATGCTTTTGCCTCTGGAAAGGCTTTTGCGGATTTAGTGATGTAATCTGCAATTTTCTGCTGGGACCTTTTTCTCTCATTTGGTTCTTTTAAACCCAAGCGAACAAAACCTGTATTTACTGCTCCCGAGCCACTAAATCCAGGAGCTGTTACTGTTAAACAAAGTCGTTTTTCAGGAATAGAGTCAATTATAAAGTCTGAAAACTTCTGAACGTAGGCATCGGTATATTCATAAGAAGCTCCCTCCGGTGCTGTAATTGAAACCCTGAACCAGCTACGGTCTTCAAGAGGTGCCAGTTCCGATTGAATTGAATTCCCTACCAAGAAAATCAAAACAAAACTTCCTAAGAGAAGGATAAATGCTAACCAACGCTTTTTCATGAAACGGCCAAGAGAGCTCTCATAGGTATTTACCATATTTACAAAAAACGGTTCTGTTCTTTCATAAAATTTACTTTTCTTTGGTTTCTTACGAACCATATATGCGTTCAGCATTGGAGTAAGTGTTAATGAAACAAATGCAGAAATCAATACAGCACCTGCTATTACGACACCAAATTCACGAAATAATCTACCAACAAAACCTTGTAAGAAAATAACAGGCATAAATACTGCAGCCAGTGTTATTGAAGTAGAAATAACTACGAAAAAAATTTCTTTTGAACCCTTGTGAGCGGCTTCAACTGGATTCATTCCTCCTTCTATCTTTTTATAAATATTTTCAGTTACAACAATTCCATCATCTACAACCAAACCAGTTGCCAATACAATTGCTAAAAGCGTTAATACATTAACTGAATATCCCATTAGATACATAATAAAAAAAGCACCAATCAAGGAAACAGGAATATCTATTAATGGTCGAAATGCTACTAGCCAATCACGAAAGAATAAGTAAATAATAAGTATTACTAAGACGATTGCAATTATTAGCGTTTCCTTTACTTCAAGGATAGAGCGCTTTACAAACTTTGTGTTGTCAAGTGCAATTCCAACGTGAAAATCTTTGGGTAGATCCTTTTCAATTTGTGCCAATCGTTTATAAAATTCATCCGCTATAGCGATGTAATTTGCTCCTGGTTGAGGCACTACACCTAATCCAATCATTGGAATACCTGATTGACGAAGAATAGTTTCTTCATTTTCTGGTCCAAGAATAGCATTGCCGATATCTTTAAATCGAATGACACGTTCGCCATCAGAACGAATGATCATATTATTAAATGCATCTTCATTAGTAAGTTTACCAAGAGTTTTAACTGTTAACTCTGTTGTATTACCTGCAACCTTACCAGAAGGAAGTTCTACGTTTTCTTTATCTAATGCCTGTTTTACATCCAAAGGAGTTAATCCATAGGCTGCCAACTTATCGGGATTCATCCATAAACGCATGGAATACTTTTTTTGTCCCCATATTTGAATTGTACTAACTCCTGGAATTGTTTGCAAGCGTTCAACAATAACATTTTCCGCAAAAGCACTCAACTCCATTTGATTTTTTGAATCACTTTGAATAGTCATTGACAAAATCGCATCAGAGTTAGCATCAGATTTTGTAACAGTGGGCAAACCATCAATATCCTGTGGTAACTGACGTACCGCTTGTGAAACTTTATCACGCACATCATTTGCTGCAGCTTCAATATTTGATTCCAGATTAAACTCCACTGTAATTGTACTCGATCCTTGGGCGCTTGTGGAAGATATTGTACGAACACCTTCAATGCCATTCAACGTTTTTTCAAGCGGTTCGGTAATTTGTGATTCAATAACATCTGCATTTGCACCTGCATAGTTTGTTTTTACGGTAATAATAGGCGGATCAATAGAAGGGTACTCGCGCACACCTAAAAAGTTATAACCTATTGCACCAAACAATATTATAATGACAGACATTACTATTGCCAGAACCGGTCGGTTTATACTTACTGAAGAAATATTCATATCCTCTATATTATCTTAATTCGGTTATTCTGACTGCGGAACCAGCCTTTAATTGCATGATTCCTCTGGTGATGACAGTATCGCCAATCGATAGACCTTCAACAATTTGAATTTTCGCATCGGTACGTAAACCTGTAATTACTTTGACAGATTCAGCTTGGCCATTTTTAATTCGGAATACTTTTTTCCCTTTCAAATCTGGAATTACAGCTTCGGTTGGAATCATCAAAGCCGAATCGATGTCACTTAATGCCAAAGAAACACGTGCAAATGCTCCCGGATAAATATCTCCCTGGGGATTAGGACAAACAGCCCTTACTTGCAATGTTCGGGTTGTCAGATCAATTTTCGGTTCAACAGCATAAACCTGTCCTGTATAATTCTGTTTGTTTCCTTCAATAGTAAATTTAAGTTTATCTGCTTTTTTTACAATGGAAGAATAGCGTTCAGAAATTGAAAAATCAATCTTTATAGGGTTTATTTGCTGTATGCTTGCAATTATAGAACTTTGGGTAACATAAGCACCTTCGCTAACACTTTTCAATCCAATGATTCCATTGAATGGTGCTTTGATCTCAGTTTTTGCAATTTGTGCAATTGCGAAATCGATATCCTCTTTAATAACATCATATTGATTTTGAGCAATATCAAATTCCTCCTGACTTATTCCATTTACCGAAATCAATTGTTTTTGGCGTTTTAATTTTTCATCAGCCAGAGAAAATTGCAATAGAAGTTTTTTATAATTTGCTTGCAAATCGGCATCATTTATTTTTACAAGCAACTGTCCTTTACTTACGTTGCTTCCTTCCTGGAAATTTATTTGAATTATTTTCCCGGAGAGTTCGGGATGTAGTTGAACTTCTTCATTTGCAATTATAGTTCCTGATGCATAAACTTCATTACTTAATTTTTCAGATTTTAATATACAAACTGAAACATTGCTTGGGGGCGCAACTACCCCTCCCTTTCCTCCTTTCGAATCGACCACTTTGGAAGATTCAGATGGAAAGAAA
>CAIXIP010000147.1 GCA_903919535.1 uncultured Bacteroidota bacterium
AGCAACAAAACAAGGAAAGCAAGTTTGAGCAGGCAAATTGTTTTTCTCTCGCTTGCTTTATTTGAATTTATTCTTTATTTAAAACAGGAAGCAAGAAATTTTTGCAAAAAGACGACCTTGATGCTGTTCGCAAGAGCGATGAATCGAATTTTTAATATCAATAAATTTAAAGGAAAAAAAATTGTCTCTACTCATGATTTGATCTTTTTGCGTTTTCCTAAATTATATCCATATATCGATCGTAAAATTTACAACAAAAAATTTCGCCATGCATGCGATGTTTCGGATACAATTATTGCTATCAGTGAAGAAACAAAACGAGATATTGAAAAATATTATTTCATTCCTGAAAGTAAGATCAAGGTAATTTATCAAAGTTGCGATGAGTTATATTATCAGGAACAAACCGTTGAACATATCCAGCAAGTAAAAAAGAAGCACCTTCTTCCTGAAAAATATTTACTTTATGTTGGTACAATTGAAGAGCGCAAAAACTTATTGACCATTGTAAAAGCATTGAAAAAAGTAAAAGATATTCCTTTGGTGGTTGTCGGCACAAAAAAAAGCTATTATCAAAAAGTCAAGGAATACATCGTGTCAAACAAACTACAAGACCGTGTAATTTTTCTTAAAAATGTTGAGAACTGTGATTTGCCGGTAATTTATCGAAAGGCTGATTTATTTATATTCCCTTCCCTTTTCGAAGGCTTTGGTATTCCCATAATAGAAGCATTAACAAGTAAAGTACCAGTAATAACTAGCAAAGGTGGTTGTTTTCCTGAAGCTGCCGGTCCTGATTCAATTTATATTGACCCTACCAATTCAAATGAATTAGCTGAACAAATAAATTTTCTGCTTAATTCTGAAAATGAACGAATACAAATTGCAAATAAAGGATTCGATTTTGCTCAGAAATTTCATCCTAAACATGTTTCAGAGCAACTGATGGATTTGTATAAACATTAATGAAGCATTATGAAGAAGTTTAATCTATTTTTGCTTTGTTTGAGTATAACAGTTTTGTCCTTCGCACAAACGATTCCTCAACAATATTATGATCTTATAAAAAAAGCTGATTCGCTATACAATACGAAAGATTATAAAAGTTCTGCCTTAACTTATTCTCAGGCATTTAAAGCTAACGACTGGAAAGGGTTTTCAAACGACCGTTATAATGCAGCTTGCTCCTGGGCTCTAGCCAATTATCCAGATAGTGCATTTTATAATTTGAATCGCATTGCAACGTTAATGAACTACGCTGAATATGGGCATATTACTTCTGATACGGATTTAAAAGTTTTGCATAATGATAAAAGATGGAAACCTTTGCTCGAAGTTGTAAAATTAAATAAGGATAAGGCTGAAGCAAATTTGAATAAACCTTTGGTTAAGGAACTCGATTCTATTTATGTAGAAGATCAAAAATACAGATTGGAACTTGATGATCTTGAAAAAAATTTGGTGAAAATTCGGAAGAAATACAAACTCAATATAGACTAATAGTTAAAAAAGATTCTGTTAACCTAAAAAAAGTAGTGGCAATAATTGATAGATACGGATGGTTAGGGACAGACGTTATTGGTGTACAAGGAAATGCAACAATATTTTTGGTAATTCAACATGCT
Organism: uncultured Bacteroidota bacterium; assembly: GCA_903919535.1. Lineage (GTDB taxonomy): Bacteria > Bacteroidota > Bacteroidia > 2-12-FULL-35-15 > 2-12-FULL-35-15 > 2-12-FULL-35-15. Next base: position 1,626 of record CAIXIP010000147.1, read on the forward strand.
GATATAGCCATTCAAGAAAAATATATTCCTATGATGAGGGATGCAGTAAAAAAAGGCAAAGCATTTGGTAGCGATTTGGCATTATTAGAAGACAGAGTTGCATTCAGACAAGGTAAAAGACAAATTTATGGAAGCCAGATCGGGAGAGACAATGAAACACATAATTATTTTATATTACCATTGGAAGACCCTGACAATGTTGATAAAAGACGAGCTGAAGTTGGCTTGTCAACTATAGCTGAATATGTAAATCATTGGCAAATAAAATGGGATGTTGAGCAATATAAAAAAGACTTGCCGGCTCTCGAAAGTAAAGTAAAATTGATAAATAAATAGCCATTCAAAAACCGTACATTCGTATAAATTCGTGTTTCTTATAATATGGAAGAAGAAATAAAAAACGCACTTGCTGTTCTTCATAAAGGAGGAACTATTCTATACCCTACTGATACTGTTTGGGGGCTTGGTTGCGATGCACGAAACAAAGATGCAGTCAGCAAACTATTCAAAATAAAAGAACGTGCCGAATACAAAAGTATGGTTGTGTTAGTTTGTGATGAAAAAATGCTTAATCGTTATGTAAAAGAAGTCCCTGAAATGGCCTGGGATCTTTTAGAAGCAGCAGAAACACCACTCACCATTATTTATCCTGATGGACGTTCACTTGCTGAAAACATTATTGCTGCTGATGGCAGTGTTGGAATACGTTTAGTCAAAGATGAATTTTGTAAAACACTTATTCATAAATTCGGGAAACCGATTTGTTCAACCTCTGCAAATATTAGTGGAGAAAAAGCACCTTCTTCTTTCAAAGAAATCACTCTCGATATCCTAAATAAAGTAGACTACATCGTTAACTTCAGACAGAATGAAATTAACAATATTCAACCCTCCACCATTATTAAAATAGCTATGAATGGGGAGTTTAAAATAATTAGAAAATAAAACTTCCCTTTTTTGTGCCTTTTTACAATAAATTCTATTTGTGATATAAGTCACCGAATTTAAACTTTATAAGTTATTCCTTTGTACCGTTAAATAAGTATAGATTCACATTTCAAAAATTATATATCATGAAATATGTTATTGTAGGTGCCGTGGCCGGAGGAGCTAGCTCTGCCGCAAGATTACGCAGAATGGATGAAAAAGCAGAAATCGTTATTTTCGAAAAAGGAGAATACATTTCATATGCTAATTGTGGCTTACCATATTATATTGGTAATATAATAAAACAGCGTGATAAATTATTTGTTCAAACTGCAGCTTCTTTTAATCAACGTTTTAACATTGATGTACGTGTTAAAACTGAAGTTATATCAATTGATGCTGTAAATAAAACAATCACTGCTCGTGATCAGGTATCAAATAAAGAATATACTGAATCGTATGACAAATTAGTATTGTCTCCTGGAGCAGATCCTGTTCGCCCACCATTACCAGGAATTAATCTGGAAGGAATTTTTACGTTGCGAAATGTTGCCGATACAGATTATATTAAAAAATATGTTGATCAGCATAAATCAGGAAAAGCAGTAGTTGTTGGAGGAGGATTTATTGGACTTGAAATGGCTGAAAACCTTTTTCATTTGGGGCTCGATGTTAGTATCATTGAAATGGGAAACCAAATTCTTGCACCTATTGATTTTCCAATTGCTGCAATTGTTCAGCAGCATATCCGATCAAAAGGTGTCGACTTACGATTAAACACAAGTGTTGCTGGATTTGAAAAAAACAATGACCGATTAAAGGTTCGCTTAAACACTGAAGAAACAATAGATGCCGATATCGTCATTTTATCTATTGGTGTTCGCCCTGATACAAGATTGGCAGTGCAAGCCGGACTTAAACTAGGTAATGCAAAAGGAATATTTGTTAATGAATATTTGCAAACTTCTGATCCTAATATTTATGCGGTTGGCGATGCAATCGAATTTGCAAATCCTATTACTGGACAGTCTATGAACACTTATTTAGCCGGTCCAGCAAATAAACAAGGAAGGATTTGTGCAAACAATATTGTTTTCGGGAATAACGAAAAGTATCATGGTGCCATAAATACAGCTATTGTTAAAGTATTCGATATGACAGTTGCAACTGCCGGAACATCTTCAAAAAATTTAGGTGCGTCAAAAATTCCACATATGCTTTCTACTACACATAGTAGCTCGCATGCAACTTATTATCCAGGCGCACAACAAATGCATATTCAAATTGCATTTTCACCTGAAGATGGTCGATTATTAAGTGCTCAGATTGCTGGGTATGATGGTGTTGATAAACGAATGGAAATGCTTTCATCTGTCATTAAAAGAAATAGTACCATTTATGAATTAATGGAAATGGAGCATGCTTATGCACCACCATTCTCATCAGCTAAAGACCCTGTAAATATGGCCGGATTTGTGGCAGAAAATATTTTACAAAAACGAATGACTCCTTTTTACTGGAATCAAATTAATGAAATTGAAAGTAATGGAATATTGATCGATGTGCGTTCTGTAAAAGAAAATCTTGCAGGAACAATCCCGAATTCAATAAACATCCCTATTGATGAACTTAGAAGCAAATTAAACACGATTCCAAAAGATAAAACCATTTATCTTTTTTGTGAGGTAGGTTTAAGAGGTTATTTATCTCAACGAATTTTAAATCAAAATGGATTTGATAAGGTTTATAACCTTTCAGGAGGCTATTCTTCCTGGAAACATTGTAACGCTGAAAGCAAAATAGCTTCAGAAACAATTTTGGAAAAATAAGAACCTATTTGAATTATATTTTTAAGCAATACATTGTCATTTCAAACTGAATGACAATGTATTGTTTTGTCAAATTGAGTATATCGAAATATCTGCTTAACCAGAATGCCAGAAAACAAGTACTTTGATTAAACTACTCAGTTTTTTCTTAAGGGAATATATGTTTTTTCGTTCTCGATTACGATATGACCTTGATCGTTTAAGCTTTTGATTATTTCATAAAAAAGCTCTTTAAGTAGATTAGCATCAGCTTTCCAGAATTGAACCACTGCTGACTTTATTGAATCTTCAATTCGTTCAATTTTTTGAAATGCCATTCTACCCAGATAAAACACCAAAAGATCTGATTTTAATTGAAGTCTTTCGATATCCGAAGTGGCTTTTATAAAATTGTTGGATTGAGACGTTTTATTGTCATCATCAATTCGTTTTAAAGCCCATCCTCCTTCTTCTCCTGAAATTGCTGCACACGCAAATTTCATTTGATGATTTTTTTCTATATAACGAACAAGTGTACTTGGGCTTGCTTTACGATTCCAATCTTTCTTTTCTATCAATAAGCCCTCGCCTACTTTAAGATTAACAATCGAATTAAATAGATGTGAACTTCTTCCTTTACCTTTTATTGGCAATTGAGCATATTCATCGGCTGATAATTTTTTCATATTGCTAAGTTTTTAGTTGAAAACTTTTCAAAAGTAGTAAAAATTGTTAATAAAATTCAATAAATGATGTTTAATTATTCTAATCAGCCTATTATTTACCTTTTAAACATCGTTTAACTATTGCTTAATAATTTATTTAATCGAAAACAGAGATTCTACTCGATTTAAAGCGCTCAATTATAAAACATATATCTTGTCTATAAATATTGAGTCAAAATTGCTTTTTAAAAACATTAAAAGGGTTTATAAATAATATTATGCTTCAATACATTGATTACAATCACTATAAGAAATGATATTGTTCAATTCTCATTCTAGAATAGGAATGTACTATTGTACGACACTAAATATTCAATAAAATGGGAACAACTATATCAAAAAAAACAAATGCTGAATTTCCATACGAAATTTCGGAATATTTGAAAGAAAACTTCGGAGATGATTTTCTTACTGAAATAAAAAAAACATTAAACAAAGAAGGAGAGTCTATTTATAAAGTTGATGTTAGTAGTGAAGATTATTTATATCATTTAAAATTCAATTCAATAGGAGCTCTCTTAGAAAAAAACATTGAGCCAATTTTGGAATTAGATGATCAAGAGTATGGTGTTGTTGATTAAAAAACTGTATTCATGAAAAAAACGATTGTTGGTTTATTTGTTGGCGTAATTATGGTTCTGATTCAAATCCCTCTAGGTCAGGTTTTTCAGGCTATTTTCCCTTCTCTTAAAACAGAATACGAAAACCCGGCTTTGTTTCGTCCTTGGTCTGATCCTTTGATGTCAATCATGCTAGTTCAACCACTCTTGGTAGGCATTATTCTTGCTTGGATATGGGATCTTACAAAAGGCATTGTAAAAGGAAATCTACTAATGGAAAAAGGTATTTATTTTGGCTTTGTATATTGGATCACAACAATTCCGGGGATGATAATGTCATACAGCAGTTTCCCTATATCAATAGTTATGGTGATTAGCTGGAGTGTAACCATTTTTGTTCAGTCTCTTTTAGCTGGCGTTTTGTTTGCAAGAACGCTTAAATGATAACCAATCGACCTGATTGTGATGACAAATATATGTCCGTTGCCATACATAATGCTGAACTTGATTCAGGACTTGTGAAAATAATTCCGAATCAAATGAGGAATGACCGCGTAATTTGATTGAGGTTTGTTTTTAAGATTTCCTAAAATGAAAAACAGTTGGAAATATTTTAATTGTTTTCAGATAATACAATTATTGTTATTTTTCTTCTGTGTTTCTTCAACCAAATCACAAGAAGAGTTAAATACTATCAGATTAAAACCACATCGATACCTAATTACAGCCGACACCATTATTTATTCTTCAAGAGACACTCTGGTAAAGCTAGCATCAGCTACAGAATTTAAAATAAGACGAAGTATCATTCCTTTTATTTCCAGAAAGTACCCAAAATTGCTGATTCAAGAATTTTACAAACCTGAAAATGAAAGTTCAATAAAAGAAGACACCGTTTTATATATTAAAAGTGAAGCTCCTTATATCGATTATGAAAAAAAAATTATTCGGAGCATCGTTATCGAACGAGTTGGAGTGAGTGGCCCAAAAATCCCTGATGGATTTAAAAAATCCAAAGAAAAACTAGATAATGTAATTGATAAATTACACGAAAAAACCCGGGAATGGGTCATAAAAGAATATCTTTTTTTAAAAGTAAATGACACACTAAACTCATATCTTTTAGCAGATAATGAACGTTTTTTGCGAAATCAGCCGTTTATTCATGATGCCCGAATTATTATTGACACTTTAAATTCTAAAGGGGATTCAGTTAATATTATTGTTATTACCAAGGATGTATGGAGCTTAAGTGGCTCTGTTGTGGCCTATAATTTCGATATAAAAAATCCAAATTATTATAATAATTATGAAGCTGAGATCTATGACGCAAACTTTCTTGGTGCTGCTCAACGAATTCAATTCAATATGCTATATGATTATAATCGGCATCCGCCTACTTCAATAAGTGCATATTACAAAAAGTACAATATTTCCCACACCTATGTTGATGGAACCATAGGTTATTCGAATAGTAATGGAAGCGCTAATTTAGGAGGGGAAAAAGAGGGCGCATTTTATTTACAACTTTACCGACCATTATATTCTCCTTCTGCTAAGTATTCAGGAGGAATCCAATTAAGTCAAAACAGATCTATTAATGTTTTTGAAAAATCAGAACAGGATTTCCGAAAATATAGGTATTTCTTATTTGATGCATGGTCAGCCTATTCACTAAAATCAAAAAATAAAACAATAGAAAAACAGAAAAGTAGAAATGAACGTTTTTTTTCTGCAAGGTTTACTAGGCAGTATTTTGAGAATAAACCGACACAAAACTCGGAATTATTGAACCCCAGTTACCATAATAGATGGATTGGCATCACAACAGTATCCTTTTTTCGAGAAGATTTTTTCAAAACAAGATATGTACTAGGTTTTGGCAAAACGGAAGATATTTCATACGGATATTTTGTCTCATTTAATTATGGTTATGACTATCGTTTAAATAAAGAAAGATATTACACAGGCTTTGAATTCGAGAAAACGAATGTTTGGAAAAAAGGACGATTTTCTAGCATACAATTAGCAGCTGGCGGATATTATCATAAAAAAAACATAGAGGATATAGCAATTCATTTCAACGGAACAATATATAGCAGGCTTCATACTTTGAATCGTTTAAAATTCAGGCAACATTTATTTGCAAAATATAGCATCTGTATAAATCCAGCTTTTTATGGACCAATTACAATAAATGGTGAAAACGGAATCTCGGGATTTAACTCTTCTGAAATATATGGGTTTCAACGTTTTATATTGCGAGGGCAAACAACATGCTGGATTCCATTTAAAATATATGGGTTTCGCTTTGCCATATTTGCTTCTGGAGAACTTGCATCTGTTGGATCAAACCAAAAACTTGTTTCAACATTTAAAATGTATTCAGGATTGGGGAGCGGATTGAAGGTTCGTAACGAAAACCTTATTTTTAAAATGATACAATTCAAAGCTTACTATTACCCAAATGCACCAACGGGAATGCAAAATTACTTTTTAGAACTATCGACAAGCTTTGAAATGCGAATTTCGAAACTTCAATTACATACCCCTTCTTTTGTTTCGTTTCAATAAAAAAATCGTTAATAAATCAAGGAAACATCCCGAATTACAAAGAAGTAAATCATTTATAAAAAGGCCCTTTAGATGTCAAAAAATATTCTAACTTTGAACTTTGATGAGCTTCACGTATCCAGCCTTTCTTTTTGCACTTTCAGCAATAGCTATTCCAATCATAATTCATCTATTTAATTTCCGTAAATTCAAGACTGTTTATTTCAGCAATACCCGCTTTTTAAAAGAAGTTAAACAAGAAACTCAGGCCAAATCAAAACTCAAGCACTTATTGGTTTTAGCAGCACGTATTCTAACTATCATCTTTTTAGTATTCGCATTTGCCCAACCCTTTATTCCTGTCGAAAACAAAAAAACAAGTATTGGTGATAAAGCCATCAGTATATTTATTGATAATTCATTTAGCATGGATGCCATTAATAAAAACGGCACTCTGCTTGACGAAGCTAAGAAACGTGCAAAAGAAATAGTTGCGGCATTTAAAGTTACAGATAGATTTCAAGTTCTTACAAATGATTTTGAAGCCAGACACCAGCGATTGGTAAACAAAGAGGAATTCAATGAATTAGTTGATGAAATAAAAATAAGTCCTGCAACTCATAGTATTTCGGAAATAGCCTCCCGCCAAACAGATTTATTGCAACAAAGCGAAATAAAGAACAAAAGTTCTTTCATTATTTCTGATTTTCAAAAAAGTATAATTAATTTATTGCAATTAAAGAACGACACAAGCATCTCCTTCAATCTTGTCCCATTGATTGCTACCGAAAAAAACAATGTTTACATCGATACATGTTGGTTTGAAACGCCTGTTAGACAATATAATCAAATTGAAAAACTGCATGTTCGAATCAAAAATAACTCAGACAAAGCAATTGAAAATAACTCTATTAAACTTTTCATAAATAATATCCAGAAAACACCAGCCAGTTTTACTGTTGATAAAAATTCTGAAACAGAAGTTGTTCTTTCTTTTTCTTCAAACCAAACAGGTTTGCAGCATTGTAGAATTGAATTGAATGATTTCCCTGTAACATTTGACGATAAATTTTATTTCAGTTTCGATGTAGCTAAAAACATCCCTATACTTTGTATTAATGCTTCTGAGGCTAATTCAGAAAGTATATATTTAAACAAGCTTTTTGGAGTTGACTCACTATTTGACTTTAATAATGCTTCTGAAAATAAACTGGACTACTCTACTCTTCCTAATAATAAATTAGTTATTCTGAATGGATTAAAGTCGATTTCTTCTGGCTTGGCTCAAGAGCTAAAACGTTTTATTAATAATGGAGGTAGCGTGTTTGCAATTCCAGGAAAAGATGTTGATTTGAATTCATATAAAGATTTTTTTACCACTTTAAAAGCCAATTATTTCGAACGACTTGATACCGTTAACACAAAAGTTGATAAGATCAATCTCGAACACCCAATCTATAAAGATGTGTTCGACAAAAAAACATTCACTGCTACAAACCTTGATTTGCCTATAGTTAGTAAACATTATGTATTTTCAAAAAACTCACGAACCAATGAAGAATATTTGCTGAAATTACAAAACGGAGATGTGTTTTTAAGTAAATATGATATTGAAAATGGGAAATTATATATTTCTTCCGTTGACTTAAACACAGATTTCAGCAATTTTACTAAACATGCTATTTTTGTTCCAACGCTATACAAAATTGGGATATACAGCCAACGCCCACAACTTTTATTTTATACAATAGGGATTGACAATGTGATTGAATTAGACAAAATTAAAGTTGGAGAAACAGCTATTCATATTCGAGGTATAAATAATAATTTTGATGTTATTCCTGAACTCAAAGCAATGGAATCGAGATCAGAAATTATTGTACATGACCAAATCAACAATGCTGGCAATTATAACTTGTTTTCAGAAAAAGAATTATTGACCGGATTGTCATTTAATTTTAACAGAAAAGAGTCAGATTTAAATTGTTATAATTCCGATGAATTAACGGAATTGGTAAATAAAAGCAGCTATTCTAATTTTAAAATATTACAAGCAACAACCCAAAGTTTAACACAATCTTTAAAAGAGATTGAACAAGGCAGAAAATTTTGGAAACTTTGCCTTATTTTTGCCTTGATTTTTTTAGCGATTGAAGTTTTATTATTGAGATTAATGAAGTAATGTGCTGAAATACTAATTACTTAAAACGGACAACCAATAACTACTTTTATGAATATACTTATCAAATCTGCGCAAATCATTGACTCCAACTCACCATTCAATGGAAAAACAATGGATATTTTAATTGAAAATGGAATCATAAAGTCTGTAAAATCTAAAATTTCTCCCGATAAAAATGTAAAAATAATTGAAGCGAAAAATCTTCATTTATCTGCTGGGTGGTTTGATATGCAGGTTAATTTTTGTGACCCTGGATTTGAGTTTAAAGAAGACCTTAACACAGGAATGAAGGCTGCTGCTGCAGGAGGATTTACGGGTGTCGCTGTCGTTTCATCTACCAATCCGCCTATTCATTCTAAATCAGAAGTTCAATACATTTTGAATAAAACAGCCGACTCAATAGTTGATGTTTACCCAATCGGAACACTTTCACACAAATTAGAAGGGAAAGATCTTTCAGAAATGTACGACATGCAGCAAGCTGGTGCGGTAGCTTTTTCAGACGATAAAAAAGCAATAGAAAATGCAGGTTTGTTAATGCGTGCATTATTATATGCCCAGAATTTTGATGGTTTGATCATCACACATTGTGATGAAAAATCAATTTCCCTTGACGGAAAAATGAATGAAGGAATTACTTCTACAAAACTTGGTTTAAAAGGAATTCCAGCACTTGCCGAAGAAGTAATGGTAAATAGAAATATATTTTTGGCTGATTACACCAACTCAAATATTCACATTTCTAATATTTCAACTCAACGATCAGTTGAGCTGATCAAAAAAGCTAAAACATCAGGATTAAAAGTAACAGCATCCATAAATGCTTATAATATTGCTTTAGATGATTCTGCTTTAATGGGTTTCGAAAGTAATTTCAAAACAAATCCCCCTCTTCGCACAAAAGCTGACATCGAAGCGTTGCAAAAAGGAATTGCAGATGGAACCATTGATGCTATAACAAGTGATCATCGGCCACAGGACATTGAATCCAAAGACTTAGAGTTTGATCTTGCAGCAAATGGGATGATAGGTTTAGAAACTGTTTTCGCATTGATCAATACCAATAAAGGCAAAATAAAACTGGAAACTATAATTGAAAAGATGACATTTAGTCCTCGCAAAATATTAAAACTGAAGCAACCAAAAATTGCAGAAGGAGAACCAGCAAACCTAACAATGTTTGACCCCGAACTCGAGTGGATATTCGAAAGGAAGAATATTCAATCTAAATCAATTAACTCCCCATTTCTAGGCTCAAAATTTAAAGGAAAGGTAATTGGCATAGTAAATAAAAAATTAGTCCATATTAATAAATAAGTTGTTTCTCATTTTGCGAAATGATTATTTTTTGTAGTTTAGCCAACGGAAATATTAAGCACCCTATATAAACCCTTTATTTATCAAAATATGTTATTAAATAGAAAATCATTATTACTAAAAGGCATATTGTTTATTGCTGCTGGAGTTTTACTTGGAGCATGTGGTAGTGAAAAGCCGAAAGACGAAACTCTTACAACTGTTCAAGATACTGTTGCAATTGTTGAAACACCAACCATCTCTTATACTTTACCATCCCCCTTGCAAGTAGCTTCTATTTTTAAAAAATCAGGCTTAAAATATAAAGCAGGTGTTACTAATTCATTAAAAGACCCATCAAAATATACAACTAATCTTAGTAAAGCAATTAATCTTGGTGTTTATAGTGCAGATCTTTCTTACGCTGTTTTAAATAAACAAAATCAAGAAGCGATGACATATATGAAGTTATCTCGCCAATTGGCAGACAACTTAGGTATGGGAACTGTATTTGATGAAGGAAATCTTTCAAAACGTTTCGAAAAAAATCTTGGTAATGAAGATTCATTAGCATACATAATTGCCGAATTACAAATGGTAACTGATATGTATTTGGATGAAAATGAACAACAACAAATTACTTCAATCGTATTCGCAGGAGCTTGGGTAGAAAGCTTGCACATCGGAGCAAATGTATACGAAAAGAAAGATAAGTCAATGAATACTAAGTTGGCTGAACAGATGACAATTTTAAGTAGTATTATTAATGCATTAAAAGCTGAAGAAAAGAAAGATCCTTCTATTTCAGGTCTTGTTTCCGATTTACAAACTATAAAAGATATTTACGATCAATTACCTTCGATTAAAAAAGTAACGCCTGAAACAGAAGATACTGAAACAGTATTAACATTAACTGATGATGAAGTAAATCAATTGACAACAAAAATCGAAGAGTTACGCGAAAAATTTATTAAAGGATAATTATCGTTAATAAAAACAAATTTAAATTGAGGATTATGAAAAAAGCATTTTTTATAAGTATTGTGTCTTTAACTTTTATATTTGGATTTACGGCTATCCAATCGGCTGATAATTGCGATAAAAAAACACTTACCGCAAGTTGCAAAAAACGATTAGAAGATTATAAATACGATAGCCAAAAATTCACGAAGATTAATTATAAAAATAAAGCTCAACAATTAGAAGTTGAAGTTCCTGTTTTTATTGGGGAAAAATATCGATTAGTATTTAATACATCAGCATTGCCAAAAGGAATTGTAGTTAGTGTTTATACTAAAGACAAAGAATCTAAAAAAAGAGATGCTATCTATTCTACTAAAGATTTAAAATCAGGTGAAAAGGAATTCACTTTTGATGCACCACGTGCTCGTAAAATGTTTGTTGACTATGATGTTCCATCTGATTCAACAAATCAACAATTATCCGGGTGTATGGTTTTTATGATCGGTTATAAATAATAATGGTGAAAAATATTCTATATAAAACAATATTTGTTCTTGTTGCATTATTATGCTTCAACTTCACTTCATTTTCTCAATGTAAGGCAAAACAAATTTCAAAAAATTGCAGAGAAAACATAAAAAAACCTTTTAAATATGATAGTTATGCTGTAAATGAATTCACCTTCGACACTAAAGCCAAAGAAGTAGAAGTTCAGTTTACTGCTTTTCAGGGACAGAAATATAAAATTGTTTTTTGTTCCTCTGGTTTTGATGAAAACTTAACTATGAATGTTTTTGATAAAAGTAAAAGGATAAAAACTAATCGTCATAAGTTGTATGATAGCTCTCAAGGTATAGATAGTGATTTCTGGACATTTGAACCACCAAAATCAGGGAACTATTTTATTGTCTACAATGTTCCTCCTAGTCTTGATGGAAAAACAAAAACTGGATGCGTTGTTATGCTTATCTCCTATACTGAACCTGATTCAGAATAAGTTTATTTATGCAATCTTCCTGAGCCTTTTGAATACTCAATCTTAAAAACTATCTTTGCACCCTAAAAAATTCTGCGCCTGTTTGTATGGGCGTTTGAACAAAAAACTAACTATGATTAAAATTACCTTACCTGATGGTTCTATTCGCGAATACGAAAAAGGAACTTCCTCTCTGCAAATTGCACAATCCATCTCTGAAGGACTAGCTCGGAATGTATTAGCAGCAAAAGTAAATGGCGAAGTGTGGGATGCTAACCGCCCCATTGATTTGGATTCAAATCTTGTTTTGTTGACTATAAATGATACAGAAGGAAAATCAACTCTTTGGCACTCATCTGCTCATTTAATGGCAGAAGCTATTGAGGCTATTTATCCTGGAACAAAGTTCGGAATTGGTCCTCCTATCGAAAATGGATTTTATTACGATATCGATCTTGGTGGCAAAACTATTTCATCTGATGACTTCAAAAAAATTGAGGATAAAATTCTTGAATTAGCTCAACAAAAGAATACCTACATCCGTAAGGATATATCTAAAGCAGACGCTATAGCCTATTTTAAAGAGAAGCAAGATGAATACAAATTGGATTTATTGGAAAATCTCCCTGATGGAACAATAACCTTTTATGAAATAGGGAATTTTACAGATTTGTGTCGTGGACCTCACATTCCAAACACAAGTTTTATTAAAGCGGTAAAAGTGATGAGCGTTGCAGGTGCTTATTGGCGTGGTGATGAAAAAAACAAAATGCTTACTCGTCTTTATGCAATAACATTTACAAAACAAAAAGATTTAACCGATTATTTAGTTTTATTAGAAGAAGCAAAAAAACGTGATCATCGTAAACTTGGCAAAGAATTAGAATTATTCGCATTTTCTGAAAAAGTGGGAATGGGTTTACCATTATGGTTGCCAAAAGGTGCTATGCTGCGTGAACGATTAGTTCAGTTCTTACAAAAAGCTCAACTTAAAGCAGGTTATCTTCCTGTTGTTACACCTCATATTGGTAATAAAAATCTTTATATAACATCAGGTCATTACGAAAAATATGGAGCTGATTCATTTCAGCCTATTCGTACCCCGCATGAAGGCGAAGAGTTTTTTTTAAAACCAATGAATTGTCCGCATCACTGCGAAATTTATAAAACTTCACCACGCTCTTACAAAGATCTACCGCTTCGTTTCGCGGAATTTGGTACTGTTTATCGTTATGAGCAAGCTGGTGAATTACACGGATTAACTCGTGTACGCGGCTTTACTCAAGATGATGCACATTTATTCTGTCGTCCTGATCAGGTAAAAGAAGAATTTTGCAAAGTAATTGATTTAGTGCTATATGTATTTAAAGCATTAGATTTCCATGATTTCACAGCACAAATATCCTTACGTGATCCTGAAAATAAAACCAAATATATTGGTTCAGATGAAAATTGGCATTTAGCAGAACAAGCAATTATTGAATCTGCTGCTGAAAAGGGATTAACAACCGTTGTTGAATTAGGAGAAGCTGCATTCTATGGTCCTAAGCTAGATTTTATGGTAAAAGATGCCATTGGTCGTAAATGGCAACTTGGAACAATCCAAGTAGATTATAATTTACCAGAACGTTTTGAACTTGAATATACAGGTGCCGATAATCAAAAACACCGTCCTGTAATGATTCATCGTGCTCCATTTGGTTCTTTAGAGCGATTCATAGCTGTTTTGATCGAACATTGCGCAGGAAAGTTTCCATTATGGCTAACCCCTGAGCAAATTGCAGTTCTGCCAATTAGCGAAAAATATAACGATTACGCAAAAAAAGTTTTAGAATTGCTAAATAATTACGATATTCGCGGCCTTGTTGATGACCGCAACGAAAAAATTGGCAAAAAAATACGTGATACTGAATTAAAAAAAGTACCATATATGCTAATTGTTGGAGAAAAAGAAGAGGCTGAAAATCAAGTATCGGTGCGTAAACAGGGTGATGGAGATTTGGGGATTTTTTCAATTGAAGATTTCGCGAAAATTATCAATACTGAAATACAAAATAGAGTAAGCACATTTTAATTAAAATAGAGTATTAACAAATTTAGGAGGAACAAGCTATAGCAGCGCCATTTAACAACAACAAGCCGGCATTTAATAAGCCAACATTTAATAAACCGGCTCCAACAGGTCCTCGCCCAGACAATCGTTTTGGACGTGGTGGAAGAAGAACAAAAGAAGATCTTCACAACATTAACGAGCGAATTAGAGCACGTGAAGTGCGTGTTGTTGGTGAAGGAATTGAACCTGGAGTTTATCCGATTGCAAAAGCATTAGAAATTGCAAAAGAAGCTAATTTGGATTTAGTTGAAATTTCGCCAAATGCTGAGCCCCCTGTTTGTAAAGTAGTTGATTATAAAAAGTTTTTATACGATCAAAAAAAGAAACAAAAAGAATTAAAAGCTAAAGCTGCTAAAACTGTAATAAAAGAAATACGTTTTGGTCCGCAAACGGATGATCATGATTTTACTTTTAAGAAAAACCACGCAATCAAGTTTTTGCAGGATGGGTCAAAAGTAAAAGCATTTGTGTTTTTTAAAGGCCGTTCTATCATATTTAAAGAACAAGGCGAAATATTGTTATTACGTTTTGCTAATGAACTAGAAGAATATGGTAAAGCAGAACAATTACCACTTTTAGAAGGTAAAAAAATGATAATGGTGTTAGCACCAAAGAAAAAATAAGACAAGAATAAAAACAACAATTCAATAAATAAGTAAGATGCCAAAAATGAAAACAATGTCCGGTGCGAAGAAAAGAT
>CAIXIP010000148.1 GCA_903919535.1 uncultured Bacteroidota bacterium
ATCCCAAATCGTCAATCAATATTATTACAATATTGGGTTTATCTGCTTTATTCTGAATAGTTCGGTTATTGGATCTTCTTCAAAGGATTTTCTTCAACGTATTTTAATTTTAATAAGTCTGTCCCTTTATTTTACTGGAGTAATCGGATTTAGCTTGTTTCTTTTTTTATATGTTTCAGCAACATGCATTCCTACATTAATTTTACTTTTCTATATCATTAAACTTGGCGAATGGCACGTTAAACCTATTCGCGGATTCGTTAGCAAAGAGTTAAGAATTGAAATAATTAAACTTAGCTTGTTTTCAATATTGTCTGGTGGTGCAGGAGTTTTAATATCCAGTATTGATATTATTATGGTGAATCAAAAACTTGGATTAACACAAACAGGGATTTATAGTATTGCTTTTTATTTCGGTACCATCATCAGTATTCCTTTACGTTCATTGTATAGAATAGCTATGGGAATAGTTTCTGAAGCATTCAAAAATGAGGATATACCTGAAATAAAAAGTCTGTATAGAAAATCATGCAATACTCAACTCGTAATTGGCTTATTGCTTTTTATTGGCATCTGGAGCAATATTGATAATATTATGGCTTTATTACCACCCGAATATGCTTCGGGGAAAAATGTGATCTTATTCATAAGTTTGGGTTATCTCATTGATATGGCTACAGGGATAAATTACATCATAATGTTGACATCAAAATATTATAGATTTGACGGCTATTTTATGATCATAGTTTTATTTCTAACAATTCTTGCAAATTATATTCTCATTCCTATATATGGAATAACTGGGTCTGCAATAGCAACGGCAATAACTATTTCGATATATAATATTATGCGTTGGCTGTTTTTATATTTTAAATTTAACATGCAACCGTATGATTTTAATACCATTAAAATTGGTATAATAGCAATTATAGCATTCTTACCTGGATATTTTATTCCCCACATTCAAGTTTTATTTTCTCCTAAAATTATTTATACAATAATTGATATTGCTATAAGAAGTAGTGTTGTGGGAGGTGTTTTTATTCTTCTGATTTTAAAAGCAGAAGCAGCTCCGGAGATCAACAATAAGATCCGCAAAAATTTAAAACGATTCTCAATAAACTTATGATTAAAATGAGAGTTCTATTTGTCTCCTGTTTAATTATCCTCAACATTAATTTATTCGGACAAGAATTCTATTTTAAAAACATAGGAACAGCACAAGGATTGCCCAGTTCCGAAACATACCACTCTTTACAAGATAGCAAAGGATATATTTGGATTACTTCAGATGCTGGAATTTGTAAATATGAAGGGAATGCAATTACTACTTATACAACAAAAGATGGATTGCCTGAAAATGTTGTGTTCAATGTATATGAAGATGTGCATGGGAGAATTTGGTTCAATAGTATTTCAGGGAATTTGTTTTATTATGAAAAAGGGAAATTTAAAACTATCTCAGCTAATCCCCAACTTATCAAAATGGCAACAGCTGGTATCACATCTTTTTATATTGGGGAAAGGGATACAATATATATATCGATTCCACATGTTCTTGGAATTATAAAAATCTCACCACAGGGTAATTATAAAAATGTAATTATACAAAACCCTCAGCAAACGGAGACTTACTACACAATTATCAATAAATTAAATAAAAATGAAATACTAATTGGTGCAATGGGTGTTTATTTTTATAAACACCAAAAAAGTCATGGGTATTATGTTTATAACTTTAACAATAATAAATTATATGCAATTTCAAATGAGCTAGCAAGTGCTAATATTTCCAAAGGAAGCATTGATAATGAAAACAACATTTACCTTCCAAGTAAAAGCGAATTAAACATAATTAACGTTAAAAAAAATAGAATTGAAAATTATAAATTTCCTTCAGAAATATTGTTTATTAAACAAGATAAAAATGGAGATTGTTGGATAGGGACAACAAATGGAGGGTATTTTTACCGTAAATCGGATTTAAAATTAAAACCAATTCATTTTTTAAAAGAATTGTCTGTTTCAGATATTATGATTGATCGAGAAAACAATATCTGGGTTTGCTCGCTTCAAAAAGGAGTTCTTAAATCAGTAAATAAAGATCTTTTTAATATCTTTTCAGAAAATGATAATTTGTGTAATTTTTCACAAAGCAATGAAAAGTTATATGTTGGTTTTGCGTCAAAAAAAATAATAGAGATAGATAAAAATGATTCTATTTCATATTCAACTTTAAAAGCTGATAATATACCTCAATCAGCCTCCTTAACATATTTCTTAAAAACAAATTTGTATTCCTACTATGAATTAAATACTGATTTGTTTTTTGTGCAAAATCAAAAAAGTAATGAAATTAGAAATTCTTTAATAGCTGAAAATCCTAATATTCCAGTAAGAAAAATTACACAACTAGGAAAAGATAGCTTTGCAATAGCATGTTATATAGACATCTTATTCCTTAATAAACAAAAAATCTTATTTTCACAGACACCTCCATTTATTATTAAATCAATGGTACAATTGAAAAATAAAACGTTATTAATTGGATCCAGAAACAATGAAGGTATATATCAATTAAAAAACAACAAATTCGTTCCATATTTCAAAGACTACCCGCAGCTAAAAGTTCGTATAAATGAAATGCTAGAGGATTCTATTGGCAACCTTTGGATTGCTACAAATGAAAAAGGTTTGTATTGCTATTCTCACAATAAACTTTATGAATTTAATGAAACAAAAGGGTTAAACTCAAATAAAGTAAATGATTTCGATATTGATAAAAAAGGTAACGTATGGATAGCTACAAATAGAGGTTTAAATAAAATTTCAACTAATTTTGGATTAAAGAAAGCTATTGTTTCAGCATTTAATAGCAGTCATGGATTGCCAAATTTAGAAGTTGAACATGTAACCATATTTAATAATAAAGTATGGTGTTCTGCCAAAGAGCATCTTTTTTATTTTGATTGTGATAAGATGATGACGAACACTGTCTCTCCTTTTACATTTATTAAATCTGTTGTTATTAATGACTCTTCTGTAAGCATTTCTTCCAATCCAGTATTAAGGTATGATGAGAACAATATAAATTTTGAATTTGCTGCTATCACATATAAAAATCCGGAAAAAAAGGAGTTTTTGTATAGATTATCGGGATACGAAATGGCTTGGGAATTATCAACAACAGGTCAGTGTCAATACACAAATTTGCCTTATGGCAATTATTCATTTCAAGTGTATGCCCTAAATAACGATAAAATAAAAAGCGCGTTACCTGCTACTTATAATTTTACAATTCTCAAGCCATTTTGGTTGACATTCTGGTTTATTACAATTGAAATTATTTCATTAATTGCGGTTGTTTATTTTATATTTCGATGGAGAGTAAATAAAATTAAGAACGATGAAGAAGAAAAAACAAGGCTCAATCAAAAACTTGCCGAATTTCAAATGACAGCTGTTCGGGCACAAATGAACCCTCATTTCGTATTCAATGCAATAAGCTCCATTCAGCATTATATTTTGACCAACGATAAATATAATTCATATGATTACTTGGCTAAATTTTCGCGTCTTATTCGGAATGTACTTGATAACTCTCAAGAAGAATATATCTCTCTTGAAAAAGAAATTGTAACATTATCATTATATATCGAATTAGAGAAAATTCGATTTAAAGTTCCATTTGAATTTTCCTTAATAGTTGATAAGGAAATAGATTTGACAGATATAGATATACCTACAATGCTGATTCAACCATACATCGAAAATGCAATATGGCATGGGTTGATGCCAAAACAAAATGATTGTTTACTTGAACTGGAAATAAAAAAAGTTGATTCAATATTACAAGTTACAATCAGGGATAATGGTGTTGGCAGAGCCTCGGCTCCAAAAAATAATGGGCATGTTTCAAAAGGAATGGGATTGATGGAGCAGCGATTGAAAGCGTTAAGCGTTAAGAACAATGATTCTTTTTCGGTTATAATTATTGACTTAAAAGATGAAAATGCTAAGTCTTGCGGAACGGAAGTGAAAATTTCTATGCCATTGTTGTTTGATTAATGTATATTTGAAATATTATTCTCGATTTATGAAGTTTACCGCTGTAGTTGTTGAAGATGAATATAAAGTAAGAGAAGTCTTTATTAATTTAATAAAGCATTTCTGTGAAGAAATAGAAATTGTTGGAGAAGCGGAAAATATTAATGATGCTTACAACCTTATTCTTTCAGTAAAACCAGATATTGTATTTTTAGATATTGAAATGCCTCATGGCAATGGTTTTGAGCTAATTTCGAAATTTCAAAAGCCTCCTTTCGAAGTAATATTCGTAACATCTTATGGGCATTATGCAATTAAAGCCATAAAATTGTGTGCGCTTGATTATTTATTGAAACCAGTCATGATCACTGATTTAATGGAAATGCTTGAAAGAGTAAAAGATAAGTTTGAACTAAAGAGGCAATCAGAGTCATATTCTATTTTACTGGAGAACCTTAACAATTCAGATCAAAACAAAAAGCTCGTTATACATACAAAAACAAAAACTGAAACGGTTTTTTTGAACGAAATAATATATTTAGAAGGGGATGGTAATTATACTCATATCCAGTTAGAAAATGGTAAAATATATGTAGCAAAAACTTTAAAAGAATATGAAGATATACTTTGTAGTTCTGATTCTGATTTTTTTAGAGTGCATAAAACATATATTGTTAACAC
>CAIXIP010000149.1 GCA_903919535.1 uncultured Bacteroidota bacterium
AAGTTCCTGACAACGAGAATGTGTTGACCCACTAATGACAATTGTTGAAATAATGCAAAAACAAAAATGATAAAAAAGGCAATTCTAGGGAATTAGTAATATTTCATGTTAACCAAATGTAAAAAAATATCTTGATAATCAAAATTATATGAAGAAAAAAATCGCAAAAAAAAACCCCACAAAATGCGGAGTTCTTTAGATGAAAGGTAATTTACAATTATGCTTTTTTCACATTTACTGCATTTAAACCTTTTTTACCTTCTTGAATTTCGAAAGTAACTTTGTCGCCATCGCGAATTTGATCAACTAATCCTGTTACGTGAACAAATAGTTCTTGATTAGTGTCATCTACTGTGATAAATCCAAACCCTTTTGAAGAATTAAAAAATTTTACTGTTCCTGTTTTCATTAAATTAAAAATTAAAGTGAATATTGAAACAAAGATACAAAAGTTATAACAGAAATAACTTTATATTTACATAACATGAAATTTCAGGTTTTAAAACATTTATTTGCTGGCCTTTTGGCCATTTCCATTGCGTCTTGCAGTACATCTTCATTTTTTTATGCGCCTACTAAAAAATTGGCATATTATCCAGATTCCTCAATTTACAATGTTGCTGAGGTTAATTTTAGTGCGACAAATGGAAAAATTCTCAATGGCTGGTTTTTAACGCCCAAACATAAATTAGTTGTCGCAACAGTATTGCAATTTCATGGAAATGGAGGAAATATTTCTTATCAATTTCAATTTGCTGAACCTTTAGTAAAAGCGGGGTTTCAAGTAATGGTTTTTGATTACGAAGGTTATGGAAATTCAACAGGGACGCCATCTCAAGAAAAAGTGTTGGATGATGGCATTAGAGCATTAGAATACGTCAAGCTTAGGGATGATGTAAAAAACACAAAATTAATTTTGTTCGGACAATCGCTTGGTGGACATTTAGCTTGTGTTGTAGCTGCACAGCGACAAAATTTGATTGATGCGTTAATTGTTGAAGGTGCATTCACGGGACACAAACTGATGGCAGTTTACGTTGCTCATAAATACTACGGAGCTCCTAGGTGGCTAGCTAGATTAATTGTTCCTACACGTTACAATGCAATAGATAACATAGATAAGGTGGCTATCCCAAAATTAATAATCCACAGTACGGAAGATGCGACCTGTCCTTTTTATATGGGTAAGGAACTATATGAAAAAGCTATTGGCCCCAAACAATTTTGGGAAATAAAAGGTGGACACATTCAGGCAAGCCAATTGTATAGCGATGAATTTGTGAAACATTTCGAAGACATAATAAAATAGTCTTACTCTTTTATGAAGCGTTGAATTTTAATTTTATCAGCTTTAGAGATAGAAATAAAATACATTCCTGCAGTCCATTTTTCACAATTAACTGAAAATTGCGAGCTGTTGTTTCTAGATAATTTTATATTTTCAAAATAATCTATTCGTTGCCCCAGCATATTATAAACACTGATGGTTGCAACACAATCTGAATTGCCCGTGTTGGATATTTGAAAATTATTACTTGCGGGATTTGGATATATTAAAGTGTTTGTTTCAAATACATTTTCTTCGGTTACGCTTGTAGAAATAATTGTCCAGATACTATCAGCCCATTGTGGGTTATCAATATATGGATTTCGATTATGCTGAATTTGATAGATTGCATTATTTCTTGCTATTTCTTTCGCACTCACGGGGTCTTGATGACTCCATTGCAGTAAAACAGACGCTTGCCAAGGTAAAATAGTAGCTTTGTTGGTGCCGGCAGAACTTGCCCAAGCGGCATCTTCACCTTCATATCGTGTACTCATATAAAAATACCCTCGAGCCAGATCCCCTTTGTATTCATCAATAGGTTCAAAAACTGTTTGGTTATATCCTGAGTCAATGCAAAACCCAAGCTTGCTACCATTTAATGATGTCCACAAGGCTGTTCCAACATCTCCATAAGAATAGTTGCTGCGTAACCCATTTACTTTACCATCTGTTGGATAAATATGAAACATATCTGAACTTGGAATAGTTGCAGAATTAAACCAGCTTTGCGGCCAAGAGTGTTCACGGTTGTAGCAATCGCCTTCTGCGGCATAGCTGCCACACTGGTTGGTTCCAAAAGTAAATTCATAAGGAGGCGTTCCGTTTGGGACATCACTATAAATATCCCAAACTTTTCCATTTGATTTTTTATCTGTTGTTTGATAATGCGTCCACAAGCTAGCATAACTAACTGATGTGTGATTTTTAATTATGTTGTGCAGCGCTGTTTTTAATTGAGCACCAGTTAGTCCTTGTGCAGAGTTGTAATATCCGGTAGGTATTTGAGCAAATAAGTTTACAAGTAATAATGAGAATGCAACAATTAGTAGTTGTGATTTTGTTTTCATGAAAAATAAATTAGAGAGATTGGAGTATATTAAAGGATAAAGTTACCATAAAATTTGCAAAAATAAAAACGTCCCACAAAAATTGCGGGACGTTTTGAACACAAATAGATAAATTATAAACTATTTTTTTTCTTCTTTTACTTCTTCAAAATCAACATCGGTTACTTCGCTGTCATTTTTTGTTTCCGCACCTGCATTTCCTTCAGGGTTTGCATTTGCATCAGCACCTTGAGTCGCATTATACATGTCTTGTGAAGCAGCTTGCCATCCTGTGTTTAGTTTTTCTAAAGCAGCATCAATACCAGCTAGATCTCTTGATCCATGAGCAGTTTTCAATTCTGCCAAAGCGCCTTCGATAACTGATTTTTTTTCTGCAGGAATTTTTTCTCCATATTCTTTCAACTGCTTTTCAGTTTGGAAGATCATAGAATCGGCAGTATTAATTTTTTCAGTTTCTTCTTTTGCTTTTTTATCTGCTTCAGCATTCATTTCTGCATCAGCTTTCATCTTTTTGATTTCCTCATCACTTAAACCTGACTTAGCTTCGATGCGGATGTTATGAGATTTTCCTGTTGCTTTATCTTTTGCTGAAACCTGTAAAATACCATTTGCATCAATATCAAATGTTACTTCTACTTGCGGCACACCACGTGGAGCAGGAGGAATTCCATCTAAGTTAAATTCACCAAGTTTACGATTATCGCGAGCCATCGCACGTTCTCCTTGATAAACTACAATTTGTACTGATGGTTGATTATCACTTGCTGTTGAGAATGTTTCAGATTTTTTAGTTGGGATAGTTGTATTTGATTCAATTAATTTTGTGAATACACCGCCCATTGTTTCGATACCTAATGAAAGAGGGGTAACATCTAAAAGCAATACATCTTTTACTTCACCTGTTAAAACGCCACCTTGAATTGCAGCACCAATTGCAACTACTTCGTCTGGATTAACTCCTTTTGATGGAGCTTTTCCGAAAAATTTCTGAACTGCATCTACAATTGCTGGAATACGAGTTGAGCCACCAACTAAAATGATTTCATCAATATCAGAAGTAGATAAACCTGCATTTTTTAATGCTGATTTACATGGTTCAATAGTACGTTTAATAAGATCGTCAACCAGTTGCTCAAATTTTGCTTTTGTTAAGGTACGAACCAAATGTTTTGGAATACCGTCAACAGGCATAATGTAAGGCAAGTTAATTTCTGAAGTAGCAGTACTTGATAATTCGATCTTTGCTTTTTCAGCAGCTTCTTTCAAACGTTGTAAAGCCATTGGGTCTTTCGAAAGATCTAATCCACCATTCTCAGATTTAAATTCATCAACTAACCAATCTATGATCTTATGGTCAAAGTCATCTCCACCTAAGTGAGTATCACCGTCAGTTGATTTTACTTCGAATACGCCATCACCAAGTTCAAGTACAGATACGTCATGAGTTCCACCACCACAATCGAAAACAACAATCTTCATTTCTTTACCACGCTTGTCAAGTCCATAAGCTAACGCAGCAGCAGTAGGTTCATTGATGATACGCTTTACTTTTAAGCCTGCAATTTCGCCTGCTTCTTTTGTTGCCTGACGCTGAGAATCGTTAAAATAAGCAGGAACAGTGATAACTGCTTCTGTTACTTCGTGACCAAGATAATCTTCAGCGGTCTTTTTCATTTTTTGAAGAATGATTGCAGAAATTTCTTGTGGAGTATATTTTCTGTCATCAATAAGTACACGAGGTGTATTATTGTCACCCTTTACAACTTTATAAGGTACACGAGTAGCTTCTTTTGTTACTTCATCAAATGTGTGACCCATAAAGCGTTTTATAGAAAAAACAGTTTTTGTAGGGTTAGTAATTGCCTGACGTTTTGCAGGATCACCAACTTTTCGTTCACCATTTTCTACAAATGCTACAATGGAAGGTGTTGTTCTTTTTCCTTCACTGTTCGGAATTACAACAGGCTCATTACCTTCCATTACTGAAACACAAGAGTTTGTTGTTCCTAAGTCAATACCAATTATTTTACTCATAATATTTAGATTTTATTTGTTACAATTTTTTAATCGGTTTGTCTTTTTCAATGATTATGCCATTGGCTTTTTGCCGAAATATTGGCATAAAAAAAGCGTCACATGTATGTGTGACGCAATATTTTATGACAAAGCGACAGAAGGTGATTAGTGGCAACCGGTCCAAGAACCTGTTCCGTTTATGTTATTTAAGAACCTTAAAGTGCAAGTGTATTGTCCTCCGGAAATTGAATCAAGAGTGGCAGAACTATTGCTAGTACTTGGTTTTAGTGGTTTTGAAAGGGGTGTTTTGTTAAAGCGAGCTGAAAATATCCCTAATCCATTTGTAATATTTGTAAATATTGGTTTCTCCTGAATGATACCTGTAGAAGGCTTATTCACTTCCATATATGTATGTAATTCGTCAGCCGCTGAAATCAGGAGAAAATCTACATTACCGGGTATTCGTCTTAAAACATTCGAATCGTCAATAATATGTGTTCCAATAAAATGTAAAAAATCTTGGCCTCTGAATTCTACTAACATTTGTTCGCCTCCATCAATACCTGTAGTTGTTTGTTCTGGAAAATACCAGTCTAAAGAATGTGGGACATTACCTGTTGATGTTGAATCAATGTAATTAAATCGAATTAATAATTGATAAATTCTTGCATTTTTTCCTGTTGTCCAATTAACATGAAAATTATATCCGCTATTAGTTGGGATAACAAAACCAACAGGAGAATTGTTGTTAGGTGGGCTAGAGATAACAGCATCGGTTATTAAAGATGTTTTTGCAGTTACTTCCGTTCCCGTTTCCTTGTTTTTAATGATTAGTTTATACTCGCTATCTGTAATTAAAGCATTTCCTCCGGTAGAAACAAAAGAATAAATAGCATTGCCTTGGTCTGGCCAATAAAAGGTTCCCGGATCTTTAGGTATGGTGTTGTCTGGGTACAATGTGTCAGTATGAATAATTAAGCCATTTTTAATTCGGTTTAATGCAACATTCAATGAATTCACAAACTGAACCGAATCTTTAATCTGCGCATAAGAAAAAGCATTGCCTTCTCCTAAAAAGGCCTTGTTTATTTTTACGTATTGTTTTGGTTGTGATTGATCTAATAGTCCGTAAACAACCAATGTTTCTTTGTAATTACCGATTACTTCCAAGTCTGTACTGCAAGCAGAAAGTAATATTGTACCGGCAAGTAAAAAATAATTTATTCTTTTTTTCACGCTTAATATTCTTTATTAATTAGGGGATGACAAGTAACAAATATACTGATTTATTTAATTTTTTTTTCAATTTAAATTTCCTGAAGAAAAATTCGGCTTAGATGCTTTGGTTTTTGGATAAAATGGAATCAAAAAACAATTTGTAGTTTTGTGTTTATAAATATAAGTTGTTTGGGAGTGTTCTGTTCAACTTAATTAATCTAAAAATAAATGTCAGTTCATAAAGAAATAAAAAAGGTTACAACCCATGTGTTATTGGAAATGAAGCACAAAGGCGAAAAAATATCAATGCTTACTGCATATGATTATACAATGGCAAAAATTGTTGATCATGCAGGAATAGATGTTATTTTA
The DNA here is from genome assembly GCA_903919535.1 of uncultured Bacteroidota bacterium. Taxonomy (GTDB): domain Bacteria; phylum Bacteroidota; class Bacteroidia; order 2-12-FULL-35-15; family 2-12-FULL-35-15; genus 2-12-FULL-35-15. The sequence continues at coordinate 6,004 of CAIXIP010000149.1, forward strand.
GTTGGTGACTCTGCATCAAACGTAATGGCTGGCCATGAAACAACCTTGCCTATCACTTTGGATCAAATGATATATCATGCATCTTCCGTTGTTCGTGCTGTTGACAGGGCATTAATAGTTGTGGATCTTCCTTTTGGAACATACCAAGGAAACTCAAAAGAAGCCTTAAATTCTGCTATTCGGATAATGAAAGAAAGCGGTGCTCATGCTGTGAAATTGGAGGGGGGCAAAGAAATTACTGAATCCATACAACGTATTTTAACAGCCGGAATTCCTGTGATGGGACATTTGGGTTTAACTCCACAAAGCATCTATAAGTTCGGAACCTATAATGTAAGAGCGAAAGAAGAAGCGGAAGCTCAAAAATTAATAGAAGATGCTCATGCACTAGAGAAGGCAGGATGTTTTGCTTTGGTGTTGGAAAAAATTCCAGCAAATTTAGCTGAACAGGTTTCGAAAGAATTAGCTATTCCTGTTATTGGAATTGGTGCTGGTGGAGGTGTTGATGGACAAGTATTGGTTTTTCATGATATGGTAGGATTAACCCATGAATTCAATCCCCGCTTTTTAAGACGTTACCTAAACTTATATGAAGATATTAAAGGTGCCGTGGGTGAATACATAAAGGACGTGAAATCGACAGATTTTCCAAATGAAAATGAGCAGTACTAATGAGTATTGAAGTTCTATACGAAGACAACCATATTATTGCTGTTAACAAACGTCCGTCAGACATTGTTCAAGGTGACAAAACAGGTGATACACCATTAAGTGATTTTGTAAAACAATACGTAAAAGAAAAATATAATAAACCTGGTGAAGTATTCATCGGAACAGTTCATCGTATTGATAGACCTGTTAGTGGAATTGTTCTTTTTGCCCGTACCAGTAAAGCGTTGGCAAGATTAAATGCAATGTTTCAAAGTAAAGAAATTCAAAAAACATATTGGGCTGTTGTAAAAAATAAGCCAGAAAAAGAAAGAGGAAAACTTATTCATTATTTAATAAAGAATGAAGCAAAAAACATGTCGCGTGCTTTCGAAAAAGAAACACCCGGCGCATTGCGTTCGGAATTAGATTATGAATTGATTTGTAGTTTAGATAATTATCATTTGCTGGAGGTGAAGCCTCAAACAGGCCGTCATCATCAGATACGGGTTCAGCTTTCAAAAATGGGGTGTCCGATAAAAGGTGATCTAAAATATGGATTCGATAGAAGTAATAAAGATAAATCAATTCATTTGCATGCTCGAAAAATAGAATTCATTCATCCAATAAAAAAAGAAAATATTGTGATTGTTGCTCCTCCGCCAAACGATGTTTTGTGGAATGAATTTGTGAAGAAGGTGGGATAATTTCCTGAAAAATTACCAATCTTTTTTTCTCAGTTTTTTAATTCCTGAATCTCTCTTTTTGCTTTCTAAACGCCTTTCTTTTGAGCCTTTTGAAGGTTTTGTGGGTCTGCGTTTTTTTTGTACAACAAAAGCTTTCGTTATTAATTCGTAAAACTTTTTGATTACAATTTCTTTATTTCCCAATTGATTTCTTTCCGTTTGAGAAATGATTTGCAATATGCCTTCTTTTGAAATTTTATTCTGAAGTTTAAAAAGAATGATCTGTTTTTGTTCTTCGGTTAGTAAAGCAGAATTAATAACATCGAAATCAAGTTCCACTTTAGTTGAGACTTTATTAACGTTTTGCCCTCCGGCACCACCACTTCTAGATGTCTTGAAAGTAAATTCCGAATCGAACAGTATTCCTTTGATGTTCATAAAACAAAATTAAGCATAAATATTTCATTTATAATTTGAGTAATTTTATAGTCGGTAAAATATAACTGTCAGATTCATTAATTAGAAAGAGATGCGAGCCCTATTAATTTTTATGTTTTTTTTTGTGAGTGTAAATTGTTTTTCACAAGATACAAGTGTTGTTTTTAAACAAAAGTATTATAATAAAAAAGTAGATACCTATTTGGATAAACAAAAGGCTCTTTCTTCGTATTATACAATAGATTCGAAAGGAGTTTCTGTTTATGCTTCAGCGCAAGACAAACTGAAAAGTAATTCAGAATATTTTATTTCCTGGGCCCAACAACAAGAGTTTTGCAAATACTCAAAAGAATTCAATTCCAATTCATTACTAAAAATTGTTCAGGATAAAAAGCTCGACTCCCTTATTTCTTCTTCAATAAAAAAAGAAAAAATTGCACCAACTCAAAATAAACTGAAAGGACTCAAAATAGCTATTGATGCTGGCCATATTGCTGGTGATATTGCCATGGGCGAAATAGAAAAAAAACATTTAAATTTCAAAAAAGATTCCTTGAAAGGCTTGAGTGATTCTATTCAAATTGCTGAAGGAATGTTAACATTTGCTACTGCAAAATTGTTGAAAGAAAAATTGGAAGCCGATGGAGCAGAAGTTTTTTTGACCAGAAAATGTAATGGGTATAGTGCTTTCGGGAAAACTTTTGATCAGTGGTTGAAAGATGATTATAAAAAAACGATTGATAGTTTATTTAAAGTAAACGAATTTTCACTTGAAAAAAAGAAATGGTATTTAAGTGCAAAATGCAGTAAAAGAGATAAATTTCGTTTGATCTTTAAAGACCTTGAATTGCAAAAAAGGGCAGAGGTTATAAATAATTATCAACCTGATTTTACGATTATTATTCATTTTAATGTGGATGAAACTAACACTGGTTGGACAAAGCCAGGGACAAAAAATTTTGATATGACTTTTGTTGGTGGAGCTTTTATGAAAAGCGATCTTGCATCGGCAGAAAAGCGTTTTGAATTTTTACGATTACTTCTTAGTGATGATCTGGAAAAATCTATAGCTTTAAGTTCAAGTGTAGTAAATAGTTTAGAAAAAAAATTAGGTGTCAAAACGGCCTCAACGAATGATGCAAAATATTTAATTCAAGGTTGCTTACCAACTAATGAAAAAGGAGTGTTCTGCCGCAATCTTCAATTAACAAGATATGTCCACAGTCCTTTAGTATATGGCGAAGCCCTTTATCAGGATAATATTAATGAATGCAAGGCCTTAAATAAGGAGTGTGATAAAACAAAAAATGAACGTATTCAACAAGTTGCTGAAGCTTATTATCAAGGGGTTTTAGATTATGTGCAAAATAAGCACGCAGAATAATAGATTATATTTTCAATTGTTTCAAAAAAACATCTTCTTCTTTTTTTACATCACACTTTCAAGATTCTATCTGAAATGATTAAATATTTTTTCATTTCAAACGAAGTGGAGAAGGTATGCTGTGCATTGTGTGCAATGCATCATACTTGCTAAATCTAAATAATCTGTATCTTTTTTAAGTAGCTGCATTAGGAGGTTAAAATCTGATTTTCAAAAATTAGTATTAACCATTTAAACTCAAGCAGCCATGTCTTCAGCAAAAGAAACACCCCGACAAAAAATGATAGGTATGATGTACTTAGTACTCACCGCATTATTAGCATTAAATGTTTCGAAAGATATTTTAGATGCATTTATCGTTGTGAATAAAGGCTTGGAAAATTCAAATCAGAATTTTACTGACCATAATGATAATCTGTATTCGCAATTTGAGCTTGCTAAAATTATAGATCCTGTGAAAGTTACTCCTAGCTGGAAGTTGGCTCAAGAAGTGAAAAAGCATTCTGCTGAATTAACAGATTATATTGATAAACTGCAGAAAAAATTGATTGCTCAAACGGATGGGTTGACCTCCAATGTTGCTGATACAACACAAATGCAAAATATTAAGAGTAAAGATAGTTATGATACACCTACAAATATTTTAATTGGCGATTCTGAAGATGGCTCTGCTGGTGCATCGCGTGAATTAAAAAATAAATTAATAAACTATAAAACACAACTTTCAAATTGTATTTTGCCTGAGGATCGAAAGAATGTAAAGATTGACCTTAATACTAAAGATCCTGTGCAAAGTGAAAATAACGAAAATTGGGAGATGTACAATTTTTATCATCGGCCTCTTGTTGCCAGTTTAACAATTTTGTCAAAGATAAAATCAGATATAAAAAATGCAGAATCAATTACAGTTGACTATTTACTAAAACAAATTGATGCAGAAGTGATGAAATTCGATACCATTGCAGCTAAAGTAATTCCGCAAAGTAATTATGTGTTATTAGGTGAAGAGTATAAATCGGATATTTTTATTGCTGCATTCAGTAAAACAAAAAAGCCTGAAGTAATGGTTGGGAATTATAATGAAACAACAAAGACATTTGAGGGAACCCCTAATTCAATTGACGTTCAAAATGGCCTAGGGAAATATATTGCACCTACAACTCGAGAGGGAATTGTTTCATACTCCGGAACTATCAAGTTGCGTTCTCCTAAAGGAAAAGAAATGTTGTTTCCATTTAAGTCTGAATATATTGTAGCCAAACCTTCATTAACAGTTTCAGCAGATAATATGAATGTTTTATATCGTGGTTTAGAAAATAATATTTCTGTTTCTGTACCAGGAATCCCTACGGAACGATTAAAAGTTTCTGCAACAAATGTAACATTGATAAGTAAAGGGAATGGGAAGTATATTGTAAAACCAAATGTTGATGGGAAAGCAAATATAAATGTATTTGCAATAATGGAAAATGGGGAAGAGAGAAACATGGGAACAATGTCATTTAGAATTAAACGAGTTCCTAAGCCGGTTGCTAAAATTGGAAAAATTACCAGTACGGGAATTATGACTAAAGGCGAGTTTTCAAGCCTAATGGGCATTATTTCATATTATGATAATTTTGATTTCGCTGCAACATGTAAAGTTGTTTCATATGATATGAATTACACGGCTAATGGTGCTGGCGCGACAGAACATGTTGAAGGAAATGTGATCAGTGAAAAAGCAAAATATATTGTTAACAGGTTACGTAAGAATGAAAAAGTTTATTTTGAAAACATTAAAGCTTTAGGCCCTGATGGTTTGGTCGTAGATCTTGGTTCTCTTTCAATTAAACTCAATTAGAATTATAAAAGGGTGGTGGTTAAGTAATGTGCATAAACAAAAAAACCTTTGAAATTTTCAAAGGTTTTTTTGCAACATAAATTTTGAGAGAGATTTATGCTTCTTCATTCACCACACCCATGGAACAAAACTTTTCGATACGTTGATTTACGCGTTCTTTCGGATTAAGTTTTTCAAGCGTAGTAATGTGTTTTAATATTTCAGCTTTAACGGTTTTGAATATTTCTTCGTGATTGGTATGCGCACCACCTAATGGTTCAGGAATAATTCCATCTATCAAACCATTTCCTAGCATGTCAGTTGGTGTTAATTTCAAAGCTTCAGCAGCACGTTCTTTGTTAGTCCAGTTGCGCCATAGAATTGAAGAACATGATTCCGGTGAAATAACCGAATACCAAGTGTTTTCAAGCATGAGTACTTTATCTCCAATAGCAATTCCTAAAGCTCCACCAGATGCGCCCTCTCCAATCACAATACATATAACAGGAACTTTTAATTGCGACATTTCTAGTAAATTTCGGGCAATTGCTTCCCCTTGTCCACGTTCTTCAGCTTCAATACCAGGGAATGCACCAGGAGTATCAATCAGAGTTACAATAGGTTTGTTGAATTTTTCTGCTAGTTTCATTAAACGCAAAGCCTTGCGATATCCCTCCGGATTAGGCATTCCAAAATTACGTATCTGACGCATTTTTGTGTTGATGCCTTTTTGCTGTCCAATAAACATAACTGTTTTTCCATCAATGCTTCCAAAGCCACCAACCATTGCTTTGTCATCTTTCACGGTACGGTCGCCATGCAATTCCACAAAGGTGTTATCGGTAATGGAATTAATATAAGCCAGTGTGTATGGTCTGTCAGGATGACGAGAAACCTGAACACGCTCCCAAGGAGTTAGTTTAGCATAAATATCAGCGCGAGCTTGATTTATTTTTTCTTCAATTTCGGCAGTCATTTTAGAAATGTCAACACCACTTTTTTCTCCTACTTGCTGCACCTTTTCCAACTGCTCAACTAATTCAGCGATTGGTTTTTCAAAATCTAAATAATTCATTCTTTTAAATTTTTTATGGGCTGCTAATGTAATAAAAAAATATTCGAATTAGCACACATTTAGACGAATGATGTTTTTCGACAAATGACGAATGCTCTGCAATGATTTATTTGATAAGATTGTTACATTATTTCTTGGCATAAAAAAATATATAAAAGTTTGAATGAAATAATTTACTTTTAATATCAAATTACATTTATGATCTCATTTCCAAACGCAAAAATAAATATTGGATTAAATATTGTTGAAAAACGAAGTGATGGTTTTCATAACATTGAAAGCATTTTTTTTCCTGTTGGATTGTGTGATGCATTAGAAGTGGTTGAAAATACAAACCAAGGTGCTGAACGAATTGTTTTTTCTTCATCCGGAATTATAATTCCAGGGGAAGAGTCAACAAATTTATGTTGTAGAGCATTTCATTTAATTGCGAATGATTATCCCTTACCTAATGTTAAGATTCATCTTCATAAACATATTCCGATTGGTGCTGGATTGGGCGGTGGATCATCAGATGCTGCTTTTTTTATTCGTTTACTTAACGAGAAATTTGAATTAGGTTTATCTTGGGGTGAAATGCATCATTATGCTAAACAACTTGGAAGTGATTGCTCTTTTTTTGTAAGCAATAAGCCGGCATTTGTTGAGGGTAAAGGCGATGCTTTCGAATCGATAAAATTAAATTTAAGCAATTATTATATTGTTTTAATTTATCCGAATATACATATCAATACTGCAAAAGCATATAGTGGTGTAAAGCCTAAAAAACCAACGCATTCATTAGAAAACGATATTCTTAATTTGCCAATTTATCAATGGAAGAATTATATTCATAATGATTTTGAAGATTCTGTTTTTTTACAATTCCCTAAGCTAAAAAGTATAAAAGAGGAGTTGTATTCGCAAGGAGCGCTATATGCATCAATGAGTGGAAGTGGTTCTACAGTGTATGGGGTTTTTAAAAATGCAACAAATTTGAAAGCGAAATTCTCAAACTCATTTGTTTGGGAAGGGAAACTTGAATAATTTACTTCTGCGCTTTCGTCAACAAGAACCACGCTAAAAAACTAAATAAGAAATTTGGGATCCATACAGCTACAAGTGGAGAAACTAAGCCGCCTGCAGCAAATGTGGTGCTTACTTGCATAAACAAAATAAAGGTAAAACTTATTAAAATTCCGAGTCCGATATGCATCCCAATTCCTCCACGGATTTTACGACTTGCAATTGAAACTCCGATTATTGTAAGAATAAATGTTGCAAATGGAAAAGCGATTCGTTTATATTTTTCAATTTCTGCAAATTCAATATTGTCAGCTCCTTTTAGTTTTTCGGAAGCAATATATTCGTTCAACTCAAAATAATCCATTGTTCCTGTAGTATTATCTTTTCTGCCAAATTCTTTTGGGGTGAATGACAAAGCGGTATCTAATGAAGCACCTTTTCTTATAGATTCATTCATCCCATTTATGGTACGGATATAAAAATTATTAATTTTCCAATTATTAGTTATGCTGTCCCATCTGATATTTTCTGAAATTAATTTATAATACAATTTCCCTTCTTTGAATTTTTCGATTGAAAATTTGTAGCCTGTATTTTCAGCTGTGCTATAACGTTCCAAATAAATGTAATTATTGGGGGCAATTTGTAAGTGAATATTTCTGTCGCGATTGTAAAACTGATTTTTTATATAAATATCTTCAAATGCAATTTGATTTTTTGTAGAATGAGGGATCACAAAATTGTTAAGTAAAAGGGATAATATTGCAATTACTGTTGCCGCAATCAAATATGGTCTGAGCAAACGGTTGTAGCTAACCCCGCTACTTAAGATGGCTACTATTTCCATTCGCGTTGCCATTTTTGAGGTAAAGAAAATTACGGCAATGAATGTAAAAAGCGGACTAAATAGATTGACAAAAAATGGAATGAAATTAAAATAATAATCAAAAATAATTGCTTTCACAGGAGCTTCTTTCGCAACGAAATCGTCTAGTTTTTCTGAAATGTCAAATACAACAACAATTACAATGATAAGAACCATCGACAACAAAAATGTTCCCAAAAATTTCTTGATTATATACTTGTCTAATATTTTCAATTCAATTCAATTTATAATCTTTGACCCAATTTTGTCACCATTTTATTTTTCCATTCACGGAAAGTACCTGCAATAATTTGATTTCGTGCTTCGCCTACTAACCACAAATAAAAAGCCAAATTATGGATACTTGCTATCTGTGCCGCTAATAGTTCTTGGGAATGTACTAAATGGCGTAAATATGCTTTCGAATATTCCTTATCAACATAAGATGTTCCGTTTTCATCTAAAGGCGAAAAATCGTTTTTCCATTTTTCATTCTTCATATTCATGATTCCATTTTGTGTGTAAAGTAATCCATGTCGTGCATTACGAGTAGGCATCACACAATCAAACATGTCTATTCCCAAGTCAATACTTTCTAAAATATTAATCGGAGTTCCAACGCCCATTAAGTAACGAGGCTTGTCTGCAGGAAGAATATTGCAAACAACTTCTGTCATTGCATACATATCTTCGGCAGGCTCTCCAACGGATAATCCACCTATTGCGTTTCCTTCACGATTTTGTGAAGCAATAAATTCAGCTGACTTTTCACGAAGATCTTTATATACACTTCCCTGAACAATAGGAAATAGTGTTTGTGAATAACCGTATTTCCCATCTGTTTCGTCAAAACGATTGCAACACCTTTTTAGCCAACGATGTGTCATGTCCAAAGATTTTTTTGCATAATCGTATTCGCAAGGATAAGGAGTACATTCATCAAAAGCCATAATAATATCAGCACCGATTGTACGTTGGATATCCATCACACCCTCAGGGGAAAAAAAATGTTTGCTGCCATCAATGTGGGAAGTGAATTTCGCCCCTTCTTCAGTTAACTTACGCTGATTTGCTAATGAGTATACTTGGTAGCCGCCACTATCTGTTAACATTGGCTTGTCCCAGCCATTGAATTTGTGCAACCCACCAGCTTTTTCAATAGTATCTAGTCCGGGTCGTAAATATAAATGATACGTATTCCCTAAAATAATTTGGGCTTTTATATCGTCTTTTAATTCCCGCTGATGAACGGATTTTACGGTACCTGCCGTTCCTACTGGCATGAAAATAGGGGTTTGTATTACTCCGTGGTCAGTAATAATTTCGCCTGCACGTGCCTTACTATTTTTGTCGGTATTGGAAATTGTAAATTTCATAAAAGACTAATACATATTAAATTTCACGAATTTAGGAATATTATATTTTGCAAATAAACTCTGCAAAGCACTATTTTTTATTCGTAATTCGTCTTTATTCTTAAACTGTATAATTAAATTGTTAATTACTTTGTTTAAATTCTGACAAAGATAATAGATTACCATCGAACAGTTAAATCTATTTTTGTAAGAGAATGAAAAGCGAGGTTGAATGAATCTGCGAATATTGAAGTGTGTAGAATAATTGTATTGTTTGATTCTTCTTTGTTTACTGATGAATAAATATATTTGGTTTTATTTACAATTAATTTGTTGAGTTGATATTATGGATTTTTCGGGGTTTACAACTGTTTCTATAGGATTAATTATTTTTATTTGTTTTGCCTTTGCCTTTATGGTGCAGCTTTGGTATTACTTGGGGTACTTTAGCCGCTTAGCTTTTTATAAAAAAAAGGACTTAGCTCCAAACACTCCTCCTGCGTCAATAATCATTTGTGCTCGTAACGAAGATCACAACATTGTTGAGTTCTTGCCTCGTATCTTTGAACAAGATTATCCCGAATATGAAGTTGTTGTTGTAAACGATTGTTCTTTTGACAATACAGGAGATATTTTAAAAGAGTTTGCTCAAAAACATTCGAATTTAAAAGTAGTTACTATCAAACAGGATGATTACTATTCTCATGGAAAAAAAGTAGCATTAATGATGGGAATAAAAGGAGCGAAACATGAACATCTTTTGTTAACTGATGCTGATTGTAAACCGAATAGTAAAGATTGGTTGCAGAATATGATGCAACATTTTACGAATGAAACAGAAATCGTATTGGGCTATGGGGGATTTGAAAAGCAGCCAGGTTTTATGAATAAGATAATTCGTTTTGATGCATTTATGATTGCGCTAAATTTCCTGTCGTTTGCCTTGGCAGGAAAAACATATATGGGAACAGGCAGGAATTTAGCATATAAAAAATCATTGTTTTTCAAGATGAAGGGTTTTGCTTCACATTATCATATACAATCAGGTGATGATGATTTATTTGTTAATGAAGCTGCAACCAAACAGAATTCTAAAATTGAAATAAGTATTGATAGCCAAACGGTTTCAAGAGTAAAAAAAACATATAAAGATTGGTTTCGTCAAAAACGCAGACATGTTACCACTTTTAAACATTACAATTTTGGAAGTAAATTCCGGTTGGGGATGATTAGTTTTAGTCAGTATTTATTTTTTGCTTCTTTTATTACATTATTAATTTTACAATTCAATTGGATTTTAGTTCTAATACTATTTTTATTGCGACTTTCAATTCAATTAATTATCTTTAATAAATCAATGAAGCAATTAGCTGAAAAGGATTTATTAGTATTTTCACCAATAATTGAGTTAATGTTGCTTGTTATTTATCCGCTGATAACATTTGCGAATATGACAAGAAAAAAAAATAATTGGAAATAGTTTATAAACGATGGATGAGTTAGAATTTGATTCCAATCTTTCTGAAAAAGGAGTTTACGATTATAAATTAATTCGTTTAGCTTTAGATAATGCTGACCAGAAGGCATATGCAGAACTAATGGGGCGTTACCGCGATTCCGTTTATTTTATGTTGCTTAAAATGGTGAATAATAAAGATGATGCAGATGATCTTACTATTGAAGCATTCGGGAAAGCATTTAAACGCTTAAGTCAATATACCCCTACATACGCATTCAGTACTTGGTTGTTTAAAATAGCATCCAACAATTGTATTGATTTTATCCGAAGAAAAAAGATGAATACATTTTCTATTGATAAAACAATTGAGAATGATGAAGGTGGAGAAATGAGCATGAATATTAAAGCTGACGGCCTTAATCCGGAAGAACACATGGTGAAAAAGCAAAAGGTAAAACTGATGCGAGAAGTTGTTGAAAAACTTAAACCACGTTATCGCGTATTAGTTGAAATGCGTTATTTTGATGAATTATCGTACGAAGAAATTTCAGATAAGCTAGAACTCCCTTTAGGTACTGTTAAGGCGCAGTTATTCCGAGCGCGTGAGTTTTTAGCCAACATCATGAAAAATTCAGAAGGCAAAATTTAATTACCCGTGATTTCAATTATCCAAAAATATTTTCCGAACATTAGTAAAACACAACAGGCGCAATTTGCAACGTTGCAGGAATTATATACTCTTTGGAATGCCCAAATAAATGTTATTTCTCGCAAGGATATTGATCTTTTGTACGAACGCCACGTTTTGCATTCCCTGGGAATTGCAAAAGTGATACAATTCAATTCCAAAACAAACGTTATGGACATTGGTTGTGGTGGAGGGTTTCCTGGTATTCCGTTAGCAATACTTTTTCCTGATTCAAATTTTTATTTGGTAGATTCTATCGGAAAAAAAATAAAAGTGGTGAACGAAGTTGCCCTTGCACTCGGCTTAACAAATGTAAGAGCAGAACATAAACGTGCAGAAGAAGTAAAAGAAAAATTTGAATTTATTATTAGCCGAGCAGTTACCGAATTTCCTGTTTTTTATCGTTGGGTTCAAAATAAGATCAGCAAAAATCAATTCAATAATTTACCTAACGGAATCCTATATTTAAAAGGTGGCGACCTTACGGAAGAGTTTAAAGATTTTAAAAAGCGTGTTGTGTTTTATGATTTGAAAGATTACTTCGATGAAGAGTTTTTCGAAACAAAAAAAGTGGTTTATTTACCGATGTAAAATTGTTACGCAAGATCCATTTGCAATTTACTTAAACTCCTATAAAGCCCACTTTCCTGTTGCATCAATTCTTCATGAGTGCCGCTTTCAAGTACTTTCCCTTTTTCTATCACAATAATTCTATCTGCTTTACGAATAGTAGATAATCTATGTGCAATAACAATTGATGTTCTTCCTGCCATTAATTTCTCCAACGCTTCTTGCACTAAGCGTTCTGATTCAGAATCTAGAGAACTTGTTGCTTCATCCAAAATTAGTATGGAAGGGTTTTTTAGCAATGCTCTAGCAATTGCGATTCTTTGTCGCTGTCCTCCCGACAACTGAATGCCGCGTTCGCCAACGATGGTTTCAAATTGTTGAGGGAAACTTTCAATAAATTCTAATGCGTTTGCTTTTTGCGCAGCTTCTAGTATTTCAGTTATACTGGCATTTGGTTTCCCATAAGCGATATTTTCTTTGATCGTTCCCCCAAATAGTAAAACATCCTGAGGTACGATTGCCATATTGTCTCTTAATTCGGTTAATCCAAAATCATTCACATTTTTTCCATCGATAGTTATAGCTCCCGATTGTGGATCATAAAAACGCAAAACCATTGATGCGATAGTTGATTTCCCGGATCCGCTTGGACCAACTAATGCAACCGTTTCGCCTTTGTTAACCTTAAAGGATACATTTTTCAATACTTGAAATTCGGGCCGACTAGGATAAAAGAAGGATACATCGTTAAATTCTATATCTCCTTTAATACGTTTATTGCTTTCGCCTTTTGTATATGCCAGGTCAATTGTTTCAGGAGTGCTATCAATTATGTCCATTACGCGTTCTGTTGCTCCAATAGCTCTTTGAATGGCAGCAAGCTGCTCGGCAATACCGCCAATTGAGGCTGCAACAAAAACCGTATAAAACAAGAAGGATAACATATCTTTTGCAGATATCTCATCATTAACTGTCATTACAATTCCTCTCCAAACAATAAAAACTATAGCACCAAACAAGCAAAAAATAATAAATGAAAAGAAAGAACCTCTTATTACACCACCCTTAATAGCAAGGCGCATGATTTCCATTATCTTGTTATTGTAACGGTTTATTTCAAATGATTCGTTGGTAAATGATTTAACATTTGCAATTCCTTGCAGACTTTCTCCAACAATTACATTCGACTCTGCAATTTTATCTTGAACGGTACGTGATAATTTACGGATATATCTGGCAAAAAACAGAGTGATTATGGCGATAACCGGAATAATTGCTAGCATTATCAAAGCCATTTTCCAACTCATAAAACAAATTATTGTAATACCTCCAATGATAATTATTAGTTGACGCAGAAATTCAGCAATATTTGTTGTAAATGTGTCAGAAATTTGGTTAATATCTGTTGCGATTCTTGAGTTTAGTTCAGCTACCTGACGTTGCGAAAAAAAGCCCATTGGCATTTGGATCAATTTAGTGTATGCTGCCTGGCGTAATGACGCAAGCATGTTTTCTGTAACGTTTGTGAATGTAACTACTCTAAAAAATGAAAATATTGCCTGAAAGGCAAAAAGCAACAATAATTTTAAGCCGGTTGAATTAGCAAATTCAAGTAACTGGTTTTTATCTATATCTGTCTTTGTTGAACCGGTTCCGCCAATTACGCCCATTAAATTACCCATTAGCTTAGGGAAAATGAGTGCAGTTGCTGCTGTTCCGCCTAAAAAAAGCATTCCCAAAGCAAATTTCCACTTATGTTTGCCGACATATTTAAATATGCGGAGCGATTTTTTTAAGTTTTGCAGATTAAGTTTTGCTTTCGGAAGGTCTTCTTCGTTTGTTGATTTTGATTTTCGGGCCATTCATATAGATTATAGGGTGCAAAGTTATTAATTTTACAGCCTTATTTTGGTTTTGTTTCTGGGTATTCAAAGAAAAAATTTGCGGAATTGAAAAAAATTCTATCTTTGCAGTCCTAATTTAAGAAAACAGAATATTAATTAGTTCTTCAAATTTTGTGAAGAGCACAACATAAACAAAATAATGAAAGCATTACGTACCTACCAGCCATCGGTAAAAAAGAGAAAAAACAAACACGGTTTCCGTGAGAGAATGGCATCTGCAAATGGCCGTAGAGTATTAGCATCTCGCAGAGCTAAAGGAAGAAAAAAATTAACTGTTTCTGACGAAAAAACTCATAAATAGAATTGAATCAGAATTCTAAATATAAACGCCTTTCCATTATTGGGAAGGCTTTTTTTTTGTCTTTTTTTATTGAAAACTTGTTAATACATTTTTTTTATGAAAGGCGCATTTATAAGTACTTTCGTGAACGATATTTTATGAAAATTTCTTAATTATCTTGGTAACAATCCAGAGTATGAAAATCTAGAAAAATTCAGCAACTAATAACCATCAACTAACAACAATAATATGCCTAGAGATAATTCCATAAAATCAGTTTTGATCATCGGTAGTGGTCCCATCATTATTGGTCAGGCTTGCGAATTTGATTATTCAGGTTCTCAAGCTGCGCGTTCATTAAGAGAAGAAGGTGTAAAAGTTACACTTATTAACTCTAATCCGGCAACTATCATGACGGACAAGGTTACGGCTGAAAATATTTACCTTTTGCCATTGGAAGTAAAATCCATCATCAAAATATTAGAAGAAAATAAAGATATTGATGCAGTATTGCCAACAATGGGTGGACAAACAGCTCTTAATCTGGCGATGAAATGTGATGAAATGGGTATTTGGAAAAAATACGGTATACGCATGATTGGTGTTGATATTGCTGCCATTGAGGTAACTGAAGATAGAGATAAGTTCCGTCAACGCATGGAGTCTATTGGAGTAGGGATGGCCCCTTCACACATCGCAAAATCATTTTTGGAAGGAAAAGAAATAGCGCAAAAATTCGGCTTCCCACTGGTAATTCGTCCTTCATTCACCCTTGGTGGTAGTGGAGGAAGTGTTGTATATCACAAAGAAGATTTTGATAAATTGCTCGACCGAGGATTACATACATCGCCAATTCATGAAGTGTTAATTGACAAGGCTGTTTTGGGATGGAAAGAATATGAGTTGGAATTGTTACGTGACAGTAAGGATAATGTGGTAATTATTTGTTCGATTGAAAATTTCGACCCGATGGGTGTTCATACAGGTGACAGTATCACAGTTGCTCCTGCAATGACCTTGTCAGATAGCACCTTTCAGAAGATGCGAACTTTGTCAATAAAAATGATGCGTAGCATTGGGAATTTTGCAGGAGGTTGTAATGTGCAATTTGCCGTTAACCCAGATGATTCCGAAGATATTATTGCAATTGAAATTAATCCGCGTGTATCACGTTCATCGGCATTGGCCAGCAAAGCAACGGGTTATCCGATTGCAAAAATTGCATCAAAATTAGCTATTGGTTATAATTTGGATGAATTAGAAAATCAAATTACAAAATCAACTTCTGCATTTTTTGAGCCAACATTGGATTACGTGATCGTGAAAATTCCGCGTTGGAACTTCGACAAATTTAAAGGCGCAAATCGCGAATTAGGCTTTCAAATGAAATCTGTTGGCGAAGTAATGGGTATCGGACGATGCTTTCAGGAGGCATTGCAAAAAGCGTGTCAGTCGTTGGAAATAAAACGTAACGGTTTAGGTGCAGATGGACGCGAAGTAACAAATCAAAATGAATTATTGAAGAGTCTTGAACGACCAAGCTGGAACAGACTTTTTCATATTTACGATTCTATTAAATTAGGGATTTCCATAAAAACAATTCAAAAGTTAACTCGTATCGATCCTTGGTTTTTGAACCAAATAGAAGAGATGATCTTGTTAGAAAATGAGATCTCAAAATATGCATTAAAAGATTTGCCTCGTGATTTATTTTATGAAGCAAAACAAAAAGGATATGCCGACAGGCAAATTGCCCACCTTCTGAAATGCTTGGAGAGTGAAGTGTTCAATCGAAGAGCTGAATTAAATATTAAACGTGTATACAAATTAGTTGACACCTGTGCAGCTGAATTTGAAGCAAAAACGCCATATTATTACAGCACATTCGAAGACGAAAATGAATCCATCGCATCCGACAAGAAAAAAATCGTTGTGCTTGGAAGTGGTCCTAACCGTATCGGACAAGGCATTGAATTCGATTACAGTTGCGTACATGGCGTGTTGGCTGCAAAAGAAATGGGTTACGAAACAATTATGATTAATTGTAATCCCGAAACTGTGTCTACAGATTTTAATGTAGCGGATAAATTATATTTTGAACCTGTTTTTTGGGAACATATTTACGACATTATTCTGAATGAAAAGCCCGAAGGTGTTATCGTTCAACTTGGTGGACAAACAGCATTAAAGCTTGCAGAAAAATTAGAGCGTTACGGAATTAAAATTATTGGAACTGATTATAAATCTCTCGATCTGGCAGAAGACAGAGGTAGTTTCTCAAATCTCTTGAAGGATAATAATATTCCTTATCCAAAATTTGGTGTGATTGAAGATGCAGAACAAGCAGTTGAGTTATCACGCGAATTGGGCTTTCCATTGTTGGTTCGTCCTTCATATGTGTTGGGCGGACAAAATATGAAGATTGTTATTAATGAACAAGAGTTGGAGCAACATGTGGTGAATCTTTTGAAAGAGCATCCGGGAAATCAAGTATTGCTGGATAACTTTTTAGAAAATGCAATAGAAGCAGAATCAGATTCGATTTGTGATGGCACAGATAATTACATCATCGGCATAATGGAACACATCGAGCCGGCAGGGATTCATTCAGGTGATTCGTATGCCGTGTTGCCTCCATTTGATTTAAGCGAAAATGTGATGAAACAAATTGAACAACATACTAAAACAATTGCAATAGCATTGAAAACAGTTGGGTTGCTGAATATTCAATTTGCGATCAAAGATGAGGTGGTATATATTATTGAAGCAAATCCTCGTGCATCACGCACAGTTCCATTCATTGCAAAAGCTTATGACGAGCCTTATGTAAACTATGCAACAAAAGTAATGTTAGGTGCAAAAGTGAAAGATTTTAAATTCAATCCCCGTAAAAAAGGGTATGCGATAAAAATACCTGTTTTCTCTTATGAGAAATTCCCTGAAGTGACAAAAGAACTTGGACCTGAAATGAAATCAACTGGTGAAGCAATTTATTTTATTGATGATTTAACGGATGAGTTTTTCCATACTATTTATTCTGAGAGGAATTTGTATTTGAGTAAGTAAATAATTTTTTAACACATTATAAAAAAACACCGATCAATTTGAGCGGTGTTTTTTATTTGTAAGTAAAATAAAAAATGTTAAAGTGAATTATAATTCTCTAATAAGTTCTTTCATAATGATGGTCATCTTCTTCTCTGATTTAGCTGCAGCTTCCTGCACATCCTGATGAGTAACCTGAACTATTTTTCCTTCTACTCCTAAGTCGGTAATAATTGACATTGCAAAACAAGGGATTTTCATATGACGTGCTATAATTACTTCAGGTACTGTACTCATTCCAACAGCATCAGCACCTAGGATCTTAACCATTTTATATTCTGCCGGTGTTTCAAAAGTAGGGCCGGATAAGCCTAAATAAATACCCTCCATTACTCGTATATTATTTCTTGCTGCAATAGCTTTTGCTTTTTCGATAATGGTTCTATCGTAAGCATCACTCATATCTGGAAAACGAGGTCCTAATTCAGGAATGTTCTTTCCTATAAGTGGATTGGAAGGAAAAAAATTAATGTGATCGTTAATGATCATTAATTCTCCGATCTCGAAATTTGAATTTACTCCGCCTGCTGCATTGGAAACAAAAAGTTTTTGAATTCCTAAAAGTTTCATCACACGAACAGGAAATGTAACTTGTTGCATGCTATATCCTTCATAAAAATGGAAACGGCCTTGCATCGCAACAACATTTTTACCTCCTAATTCACCAAAAATTAATTTGCCTGAATGACCTTCAACTGTTGATACAGGAAAGTTAGGGATGTCTTTGTAATCAATAGTGTGTTTTATTTTTATCTCTTCTACCAATCCACCAAGACCAGTTCCTAAAATAATTCCAATTTCTGGTTCAATAGAAATTTTACTTTGAATATACGCTGCTGTGCTTTTGAT
>CAIXIP010000150.1 GCA_903919535.1 uncultured Bacteroidota bacterium
GCATTAATTCTCTATCAAGAGCTACATTTCACTTCTGGTATTGCACAAATGGTGTACAACTTAGGAATTTTATATGCCTATACAGGAGTAAATGATAAGGCATTAGAAAATTTTATTCGTGCTCTTAAATTTTACGAAATACTAGATAACACGGAAGGTATCAGCGAATGTTACACAGTGATGGCACTCATATACGATAGGCAGGGCAATCATGATAAAGCCCTTTTATATCATACAAAAGCCCTTGATATCGCTTTAAAGTTAAATGATAAATACAATATCTCCGTTTGCTATATCAATATTGGAAACATTTATGGACAACAAAAAATATATGATACATCATTAATTTATTATTTCAAGGGATTGAAAGTTGCTGAAGAAATACAAAATTCCAAATGGATGTTAAGTGCAACAGGAAATATTGGGACAATATACTTACAGCAAGGAAAAAAAAAGGAAGCGCTTGAGTATCTGCAAAAAGCCCTGGTTATTTCCGAAAAAACAGGAGATAAACAGGCAATAATTGAAACATTAAACTCGATTGCCAGCGTCTATTTTGAAATGAAGGATTATCAAAAAGCCAAAGATTTGAATATAAAAGCTCTAAGCATGGGCAAAGAAATTGGAAGTAAATATGACATTAAAAGCAGTTATGAATCTCTTGCTTCTGTATATGCTGAAATGGGTAACTTTAAAGACGCTTACAGTTATCATAAACAATATACTAATATAAAAGATACTATTTTAAACTCAGAAAACAGCAAGCAAATTACAGAAATGAGTGCTAAATATGAGACCGAAAAAAAGGATAATGAAATAAAATTATTGAATAAGGACAAAGAAATTCAAACCGCAAATTCAAAACAACAACAAATTGTCATTTGGTCTGTTTCAATTGTATTACTTCTTGTGGTTGTGCTTGCATTTTTTATTTTCCAGCAATACAAACAAAAACAAAAATCAAACATTGAACTTAAATCAGCTTACCATCAAATAGAAGAAAAAAATAAAGATATTACTGACAGTATCAATTACGCCAGAAGAATTCAAACAGCCATTCTTCCAGAAATTGAAATTATCCAGAAACACTTACCTGATATATTTGTTTTTTACCAACCGAAAGATATTGTAAGTGGGGATTTTTATTGGTTCACTGAGAAAAATGGAACTTGTATTTTAGCTGTTGCAGATTGCACAGGGCATGGAGTTCCTGGAGCATTTATGAGTATGATTGGAAATGATTTACTCACACAAATAATAATTGAAAAAGGGATTACTCAACCAAACGTTATTCTTTCACATTTACATGATGGTGTAAAAAATGCTTTAAAGCAAGACACAGAACTTAATGAAGCTAAAGATGGGATGGATATAGCTATTGTGAAGCTTTTCTCTGAAAACGGCAAACACATTATAGAATACGCTGGTGCACTCCGCCCATTATGGTTAATTTCGAAAAAAAATAATGAACTTATAGAATACAAATGCGATAAGCATTCGATTGGAGGCTCCTTCTCTATGGAGCAAAGACAATTTGTCAATCAAATTATTGAAGCAGAAAAAGGAGATACTTTTTATTTAACAACAGACGGTTATGCGGACCAATTTGGTGGCGAATTCGGCAAGAAGTTGATGACAAAAAACATGAAAGATCTACTTGTTTCAATTCAATCAAAATCAATGAATCAACAAAAAGAAGAATTAAAAAGCCAGCTTAATAATTGGAAAAGAGATAAACAGCAGGTGGATGATATTCTTGTAGTTGGTGTAAGAGTTTAAAAAAATTATTCTTTCTCTTTTTTCTCTTTCCCAACTTTTTTATAACTATCAATATTAATTTCTTTTTTCTGTATTTCGTCAGA
>CAIXIP010000151.1 GCA_903919535.1 uncultured Bacteroidota bacterium
AATCCACAAAATACGAGCTTGCCCAGTGATTCCTTCCGCATAAACATGTTTAGTGTTTTCGAACGTATGCTCAAGTTTATTATCGATAACCAGAATTTGGTTTGAATCAGGAATAGATTCTTCTTTTGCCTGAATAAAGTTTAAGCATCTTTTAAACTCTTCGTCTTTAATATTAAATGTTTCGGCAACTGTAGATACAAATTCGAATTCCTGATCATTAATATCTTGATTGGAATTAATAAATTCTATCAAACGAATTAACACAACTTCTTTTTGAACTTGCGTTAGTTCGGCATTGATCTGAGTACATATTTTTAAAACTTTTACAGAATTTAAAGATGTACGTTTAGCAGAACCATCTTTCTTTTTAGTAACTTGATGATGGGCTTCTAAAAAATCATCAAAAATCGCAAGATATTGATCAACTAACTCTTGATTTAATTGTTGTTTTAAGAATGATTGCACAATTAAGCGTCCGCTATTATTTATACCATCAACCCTTGCAATAATTGCAAACATTTGCATTAAGGCTTTTAATATTCTTTCACTCATTTCTTAAAAATTAATATTCTTTAGAAAAAAAAAGACATTAATACCGCAGTAGTTAATGCCTCCTATTTGATTAGTACTGTAACTTATTTTTGTTGTTTAAATCCGATCAACACAACTGCTCTTCCTGAACCTGCAGCACTGCCATTCAGCTTTGCTTCAATTACACAATCTAACGTATTTTTGATCTTGAAATCCCAATATGGTGCGTTTTTAAATTCGCTATTAGTAAATAATAAATTTCTTTCTGTATCATAAACCGAAAAAATGAGATTCCCATCATTTAATCCGCTACATGCAGCTATACGGTATAATGTTCCACCATATAAAGTTGTATGAAATTCTGCTGTTTCATCAGCGTTCATTAACAATGCTTTATACTGTTGTCCATCAGAAATAAATTGACTTTCAAGGTGTTTAGCACATATATTTGAAACTGTATCTGAAATCTGCGCTGATGCGGTGTTTACTATAATAAATCCACAAATTACTAACACCATTTTAAAAATTCCCTTTTTCATATTCTAGTATAATTTTGTTATGTCTAACGATTGCGTTTCCTAAATATAGATGTCAATTATTCAACTATTTGACTTCTAATAGCTTTTGTTTTTTGTGTTATTGACTCTATTTGTTCAGGAGTAATTTTTACTTCTGTTTTGCTATTTATTGTTGTAACCTTTTTTTCTGCATCAGTAGTTGGTTTTTCATAAGAATATGTAAACTCAACTCCCTCAAAAACTGTTGAAAGATCATTAAGATTATCAACTAATTCAGTATATTCAGGTTGACTGTAATATTGAGTCAATAATTTTATAAGACTTTGTAATGATGTTTTTTGTTCAGCAATTCTTCGTTTAACTTCTTCGTTAGGTTTTACTTTGTAAACACTTGTAGCAAAATATAAACTTTCTAACCAACCTCCAGCAAGCACCAAACCACTTACATCGTTACGATCATTGTTTTTAAGATACGCATCACTTGAACGATAAGCTACACCTGTTAACACCAACATCGAATCTTTATTACCAAGATTTTTTGTAAAACGTTCGATTGTTTGTTTATCGAAAGCACCAGCAACTCCTAATTCATCAGCTAATCTTTTTGCTGCATTCAAATATCCAATTGCATCTTGAGTTTGATCAAAAATGGTTACGTAACCTAAGTCAGCACCATAAATACCTAAATTCATTGCCTTTGAGAAATTTGTAGAATATTGCGCTGATTTGCTTGGACTATTTATTACATCCTTACTATACGCTGATCCACTATTCTTAATTAAGAAGGCTGTTTGTATTGGAGAAGGGATACTGAAAATCTCTCCACTTACATTCAAAATAGTACTTTGTGTGCTGTCTACCGGAGGTAATTCATCTGTTTCTTTTGTAGAATCGTTGCCGCAGCTACTAATTAATAAAGCAGAAACGGATAACAAAATAAATGTCCCTCTAAATTTGAAAAGTTTCAATCTCATTTCCTCTTGTGTTTTTATGATGTTTTTATTATTATGATCTAAATGTAATAGAAATTTAAAGAAAGCTCAAAAATAATACTTTATCTATTAAATCAAACAATTCGACAGTATTTTTTTCAAATCTTATTGAAAATATTTTACGCCCTTTCAAATCACTAAGCCTTTGGTTTTCAGAAGTGTGCAGAAAGACAAGGAATTTAGAAGCAGATTATAATGAAGTTTAAATTTGAATTCTATTTAATTTATAGAAATGGAAATAATTTTAAAGCCTATTTTGAAGATCTAACAAGGTGCTTTTGATCAAATGTAATTTGCTTTCAATTACATTGAAATGACTTTTTTCCGATTTCAATTCGTGTTTCACGGATTTACGGTTGTCTTTCAAATATTTTTTTGCACCTTCTAATGTCAACCCTTGTTCTTTAACAAGATTGTAAATCACCTTAAAATTATCAATGTCTTCGGGAGTGA
>CAIXIP010000152.1 GCA_903919535.1 uncultured Bacteroidota bacterium
ACTTTTAACTTATTTACTTTCTATTATTATTCCATTAATAATTACTTGATCTATTAAATTACTTCCAAAGGAATACGGAATAAACGCATAGCTTGGAATTTCTTTTGTAATAAATACATTTGCGTATTTACCGATGGCAATGCTTCCATGTGTTTTACTTAGATCCATTGCATAGGCAGAATTAATTGTTGCTGCATTGATAGCTTCTTCCGGAGTCATTTTATATTGGATACAACAAAGTGAGATCATAAAATTCATATTTCCACTCGGACTACTTCCCGGATTATAATCACTGGCAATGGCTAAAGGCAATCCTGCATCAATCATTTGGCGAGCGGGCGGATTAGGCAAACTCAAAAAGAATGCAGCACCAGGCAAAATAGTAGGCATTGTAATAGAATTTAAAAGCGCTTCAATTTCTTTCGCTCCAACAAATTCTAAATGATCAACACTAATTGCTCCTACTTCTACTCCAGCCAACACACCGCCATAATTACTCAATTGTTCTGCATGTACTTTTGGTGTCATTCCATGATTTTTTGCAGCCGTTAAAATTTCAATTGTTTCTTCTTTTGTAAAATAATTTTGTTCACAAAACACATCGCAATAATCAGCCAGCTGCTCCTTTGCTATTATTGGCATTATCTCAGTGATGAGTAATTTTATATACTCAGATTTTTTATTTTTATATTCGTTTGGAAGTGCATGTGCTCCAAGGAAAGTTGCTTTGATTGTTAAAGGAGAAAGCGTTTTTAATTTTTTTATTACCCGCAACATTTTTAATTCTGCCTCTACACTTAATCCATATCCGCTTTTTATTTCAACAGCTCCGGTACCTTGCAACATGATTTCATTCAACCGTTTCAGGGCACTTTCAATTAATTCATCTTCGCTTGCATCATTTAATTTTTTAGCAGAATTTAAAATTCCACCACCGCGCTCAAATATTTGTTCGTAGGTCAAGCCATTAATTCTATCAACAAATTCACCTTCTCTATTTCCTGAATAAACAATATGTGTGTGACTATCGCAATAACAAGGCATTACCATTTTATCCGAGGCATCGATCACTGTTAAGTCAGACCAATCAGTGATTCCTTCCCAATCATTCATTTTTCCATACCCTGCAATTTTATCATCTTCAATGGCCAACCAAGCATCAGCAATACAGGAAATATTTTTCATGTCTTTACCGACCACTTTTATTTTGGGATCATCTTCTGTTTGAACTAATTGTTTGATGTTTTTTATAAGGATCTTCATTATAATAAAATAGGGTTGAAAGATACGAATTTAGTGAAGAAAATCATTTGATTTGATATTTTTTTGATTTGAAATATTATCAGCCATTTATTCATTAAATTTGCCTGTTTATTTAACTCTTATGGCAGGCAATACCTTTGGAAAACTATTTACCTTAACCACATTTGGCGAATCACATGGCGCAGCCTTGGGAGGCATCATTGATGGCTGTCCTTCCGGACTACAAATTGATCTAAATTTTGTTCAATCCGAATTGGATAGAAGACGCCCGGGGCAGTCACACATTACAACACAACGTAAAGAAGGCGATAAAGTAGAATTCCTTTCCGGAATTTTCGAAGGTAAAACCACTGGAACACCAATCGGTTTTATCATCCGCAATGAAAATCAAAAATCAAACGATTACGACCACAATATTGATGCTTATCGTCCATCGCATGCTGATTACACCTACGATGCAAAATACGGAATGCGTGATCATCGCGGTGGCGGAAGATCTTCAGCACGTGAAACAGTGAGCAGGGTTGTTGCAGGAGCAGTTGCAAAATTATTTTTGAAACAACATGGCATTTCCATAAATGCATACACCTCACAAGTGGGTGATATTAAATTACTGAAGAATCATCACGATCTCGATCTTTCTAAAACGGATTCAAATATTGTGCGTTGTCCTGATCAATTGATTGCTGAGACAATGATCCAAAAAATTGAGCAGGTCCGAAAAGCAGGCGATACAATTGGAGGTGTTGTTTCTTGTGTCATTACGGGAACTCCGGTTGGACTTGGCGAGCCTGTGTTTGACAAATTGCATGCTGATCTTGGAAAAGCAATGTTAAGTATTAATGCGGTAAAAGGTTTTGAATACGGAAGTGGGTTTGAAGGGACAAAAATGCTGGGTTCTGAGCATAATGATACTTTTGTTGTAAATGATGAAAAAGTAAAAACAAAAACAAATCATTCAGGCGGAATTCAAGGCGGAATAAGTAATGGAGAAGATATTTATTTCAGAGTAGCATTCAAGCCAATTGCTACCATCATGCAAAAACAGAATACCATCAATTCAAAAGGAGAAGCAACAGAAATGATTGGGAAAGGAAGGCATGATCCTTGCGTATTGCCACGCGCAGTTCCAATTGTGGAGGCAATGGCAGCAATCGTTCTTGTCGATCATATTTTAAGGAACAACTATTCTAAATTATAATTTCAAATACGACTATAAAGATCTCTCCACTGCGGTCGAGATGACTAATTAATTTTATAAAACAATTAAAAAATGGCAACTGAAACACCTAAAAAGAAAAAAAGTTTATTCCGTAGAATATTAAAATGGACAGGAATTACTTTTCTCATCCTGTTGATCTTAATTATTGCTGCACCATTCCTTTTCAAAAAACAAATTGTTCAGTTTGTGAAAGATGAAGCCAATAAGAGTTTAAATGCCAAAGTAAATTTCGGGAAGTTTGATCTTACTCTTATAAGTTCTTTCCCTGACTTTTCACTTTCTGTTGACAGTGTGAGTATCGCTAACACTGGTGATTTTTCGGGCGACACTTTGTTATATGCAAAAAATCTGACCGTTGGGTTAAATCTGATGAGTGTAATAAAAGGAGAGCAATACAAGATTAATTCAATTGTAATTGATCAACCACGCATTCATGCTTTGGTTTTGAAAGATGGGAAAGCAAACTGGGACATTACCAAACCTTCTGCAGACACAACAAAAGCAACACCTGCAGCTGAATCTAGTAAATTCAAAATGACCTTAAAGAAATTTCAAATAAAAGAAGGCTATATCGTTTATAATGATGCATCCTTAGGAATGAAAACTGAATTATATAATATGAATCACACTTTAAGTGGCGATTTTACTTCTGATAATTTCCTCTTACAAACATTAACAGAAATTGAAAAATTCACTTTGAGTTATGGTGGCGTAACATACATGAACAAAGTTAAAACTCGTTTAAAAGTTGATCTGGATGCAGACATGCCGAATTTCAAATTCACATTTAAGGAAAATGAATTTTCATTTAATGAATTAACGCTTGGATTGGATGGATATTTTGCAATGCCGAAAGATGACATGGATATGGATCTTAAATTCAAGGCAAACCAAACTGAATTTAAAAACATTTTATCATTAATCCCAGGTGTTTATACTGCCGACTTTAAAGATGTAAAAACAACAGGATCGCTTGCGTTAGATGGTTATGCAAAAGGAATATACAATGACAAAAAAATGCCTGCTTTTGGTATTAAATTAATTGTAAAAGATGCGATGTTCCAATATCCATCATTACCAAAATCAGCAACTAATATTCAAATTGATCTGGCAGTTGATAATAAAACAGGCGTGCCTGATGCAACAATTATCGACTTAAATAAATTTCATGTTGAGCTTGGAGGAAACCCTGTAGATGCGAAGATGCATGTTTCAACTCCTGTGTCGGATGCAAATATTATTGCTCAAGTTATTGCTAAAATAAATTTAGCCACCATAAAAGATGTTATTCCTCTAGAAAAAGGAGACGACCTGAATGGTATGATAACGGCCGACATAAAGATGAAAGGACGAATGAGTGCCATTGAAAAACAGCAATATGAAAATTTCGATGCGAAAGGAACACTTACTGTTTTGGATATGAATTATAAATCGAAAACATTAAACTTTCCTACACAAATTAGTAAGATGTATTTGAACTTTACTCCAAAATTTGTGGAACTATCTCAATTTGATGCAAAGATGGGAAAGAGCGATATTCAATTGGATGGTAAGATTGAAAACTTTTTGCAGTACGCCTTGAAAGATTCACTATTAAAAGGTGCATTTAATTTAAGATCATCAGTATTGGATATTAATGAATTAATGGGAAGCAGTGAAACAACTACACCTGCTAAACCTGCAGTAGCTGACACTGCAGCAATGACTGTAGTAGAGGTCCCATCTAACCTTGATGTCAAATTAAATACAACCATCGCTAAATTGCTTTATGATAAATTAACCATCACCGATGTTAGTGGTGGTGTAGCAATTAAAGACAGCAAAATGAAATTGGATGCTCTTAAATTAACTATGAATGATGTAGAAGGAACGATGTCAATGAGTGGAACATACAATACTCAAAACCCAAGAAAACCTGCTGTTGATATGGATATGGATCTTGCAAATTTTGATATCCCGAAAACAGTTAAAACATTTAATACTGTTGAAAAGCTTGCGCCTATTGCAAAATATGCAAAAGGAAAAATGAGCGCAACGGTAAAATTTGCCAGTCAATTGGATGAACACATGAGTCCGGCATTAAATACATTGGCAGGTTATGGAAGATTACAGACGAAAACAGTTTCTGTAGAAGGGTTTGAACCTATCAACAAATTGGCTGATGCATTAAAACAAACAAAGTATAAAAAATTAACTTTTGAAAATATCAATGCTAGTTTCAAATTCAAAGATGGACGTGTGGAGGTTGATGAGATGCCAATTAAATCTGGAAATATAACAGGAAAAGTTAAAGGGTCCACCGGATTTGATCAAACAATTGATTATACATGGGTATTGGAAATCCCTCGTTCCGAATTTGGTTCAACTGCAAATGCGGCAGCAGGAAGCGTCCTTGACCAACTCAACAAACAGGCAGGCACCAATGTGAAGATGAGCGACAAAGTGAAGATCAAAGCATTATTTGGTGGAACAGTTTCCAAACCAACCATAAAAACTGACCTGTTCAATTCCGAAAAAACGACAAAAGAACAAGTGAAAGAAGTTATCACACAAGGTGTTGATATGGCAAAAGAAAAAGCAAGAGAAGAGGCAGATAAAATAATGAAAGATGCACAAGCGCAAGCAGATAAAATAAAAGCTGACGCAAAAACAGTAGCAGACAAAACAAAAGCTGAAGGATATGCTGCTATCGACAAAACAGTAAATGACGCAAGCAATCCTGTTGCTAAAATGGCTGCGAAAACTGCTGCTCCTACTGCGAAAAAAGAAGTAGACAAAAAGGTTCAAAAGATTCTTGACGAAGCAAATAAAAAAGCGGATGATATTTTATTAAAAGCAAAAGCAGAATCTGATAAGAAATTGAAATAATTTTTTAAAATTCGTTATTGCGAGGAACAAATTAATCTTCCTTATAGATTACCTCGTTCTTCGCGAAAACGAAAAAACTAGCCTTTCAAAAACATAGAAAATGAAAATTGGACTAAGTATTAAATTAGGATTACTATTAGGATTACTGAATTGCCTTTTGTGGTATATTTTAGCAGTTACAAAAGGATTTTATGTTATTGAGGTATATGTCTACCGAAACTACATTACACTTGCAACGCTTGTAATAGGAGTGATTTTATCTGTTTTTTTTTTGAAAAGAAAAAATTTGGGATTGTTAGATTTTAAAGAAGCAATAAAAACAGGATTGCTGTATACCTTTATTTTTGCAATTGTTCTAGCCATTTTTAACTACATCTATTATAATTATATTTCACCGGATACAATTGACTACTTTTTAAGTGAAGCCAAAAACAAATTGATAGAAAACAAAGTAAAACCTCAAGATATTCCGTTCTATTTAAATTCTGAAAGAAATAATTTCAGCTCATTTAAACTATTGCCTCCAGTACTTTTTTTCGGACTGATATCATCATTAATCACTGGAGCATTGATGAGAAAAAGTGATCCACATACACTCAAAGAAAATTAGAAGAATATTATTTCTCAGAATGAATGACGCTTGATATGAAAGATGCTGGTAAACCACGAAATTTAAATTAAGAAAACATTTTACATTAATTTCGTTTAGCAACAAGTTAGCATTAACTTTAAAAAAGACTATGGAAACAGATTTCATACAATTAATGACAACCAAGTCTGAGGAAGGTCTTCAGGAATATATAGATAATCGACAAAAGTATAATCCACAATCGGTATTCGCTGCGATTGAAGAATTCAAAAAAA
>CAIXIP010000153.1 GCA_903919535.1 uncultured Bacteroidota bacterium
ATGAATACGATTCGAATAATGAGGTTGAATATGAAAAATGGGTTCCAATAAAAACCTTGACAATTAATAATGAGCTAGTTTATGTTTTCCATGCGATGCTTCTATCAAAAGAAAAGATAGTTGAAGAGTCTGATGTATTTTTTAACCCAAATAAAGGAATAGTAAAAAAAGTATTTTACAATGAGAATAACTTAATTGAAATAATTGTGGAAGTGAAAAATTGAAAGTACTGGCTGAGTAAAGGAAGTGCCAATTCTGTTTTCAATGATATTGTTAAAGGCGCAGGAGGTTCCACAAAAGATGTTATAGAAAAGGATGGAGTTAAGATTTTTAAGGCTGGAGATGATACATATACATTAAGGGCAAGCGAAGAAGGTTCCCCAACTATTAGTAAGAAAACAGTAGGTAAGAAAGATTGTTTCTTACTCATCTTTAATATAGATGAGTAAGACAACTTTTAGAACCGGTGGCTACCTAATGATGGTCAGGCTAAATCAATGTTGCTTTTCCCTTCATTAAATTGCATAGATCTTAATTTTTTTAAAGTATCAAGTGTGATTTTTTTTTTCTCCTTTAATTGTTTTTAGTATTTCCTTTTGAGTATTTATTTCTCTTATCATTAGGGGATCAGTATTTATTTTTGTCCAAAAAGAAATATCATCATAACTCAAATTATCTCTACTCTGAATATACATATTGACTGTATCTGTACAAAAGGTGGAAACATCAATTATTCTTTGAATATTGCCATCCAACAAAAAAGAAAGGCTTTCCATCAGGGCGGTGCAAGCATCTAAAGCCGAAGAAGAAAGTATCGTGTCAAAGTTTTCTGGCAAAGGAGTTACAGAATCTATTTCCGCAATCAAAATAGAAAGATCTTTCTTGTCTATAATAGTTTTTAAAATTAGAACATCATTAATAAATCTTATCCCCTTCATTAAAATTGAACTATTCCCAAAATTATATTCTTGGGAAAAAAAATTGTAGTTGGGATATAATCGTTCGCAAGATAATAAGCCAAAAGCTAACAAACTTGAATTTGTAGCGATTCTGATTTCCTTGTGTACTTCTTCTATTTTAGACATCATATATATTTAATGTTTTAAGTTTGGATCCATATATGGAACCGAATTTTCTTGAACTTGTGCGACTTTTTTTAATGGACTGACGGTAGCTGCCCCTCCATTTTTTATTGCCGTTGCACAAGATGGGCAAATAGGTCTGCTTGCAGCAACTTGAACTACCTGCTGATTATTTGTTGCAGCACTATTCATCACTGTTGCTTCTGCATGCGTGTCGATTGTTATTCCCTTGCAGTTGCTTGCAACATGTGGCTATGATTCCAATAAGATCTTCAATTGATATTTTTTTATTTGTGTATCGTTGTGATGCAATAAGATGTGCTTCGATGTCGTAATTGATTGCAGTAAAACCCGCTAAGGCGTTTATTTGATTTTGTGTTGCTGCATCCCAAAGTATTCCTTTGTACCCCGCACAAATAGAACCCCATTCAAGTTTTGCATGGTAGATCATTAATTGAAAGTCTTCAGCATCGGTCATTTTTACCAAAATACAATTTTGATACACGGAAATTGGAATTTTATTTTACTAATGCCCAATCACTTAGTGCTATAGAAACAATTACATCAGTCCATGTTTCAAACGATGACAGATTTGCTTTTACAGGCAGCACATTTGTTTTAATCCACTTGTTCTCTTTCAATAAATAAATTTTTGCGGAATACCTTAAATTCAACTCAAATGGATTATTTATTTTTAACATCATTCCCGAATTATTTTGTGAATTCCCAATTTGTGCAAAAGAAATCTCGATTGTTTTTTGGGGATACTTGTTTTCAACTACTGACTTGATGCTAAGTATTTTACCGTCTAACTGTTCAATTTCAAGAAAAACTTTCTCACTTGGATACAGTTGTAAAACATTTGGGCCATTTAAAAATAAAGATTTCTTTACATTTAATTTATAAGTTGAATCTGAATTAACAGCTAAAGTGAGTGTAAAATCTTCCCTTTGTTCCCTCATGTTATTTTCTTGAGCCCTTACTATCATAGACAACATGTATA
>CAIXIP010000154.1 GCA_903919535.1 uncultured Bacteroidota bacterium
CAATTGTTTTTCAATCGGCTTAGTAACCAAATTTTCTATATTGGTTGGAGAGTTTCCATAATATAATGTATTGACATAGATAGTTGGAATAACAATGTCTGGAAAGCTTTCTTTCGGAAGGCTATTATAGGATGTAAGTCCTAAAATTGCAATAATTATGGTAAGCACATAAATACTTACTTTATTATCAATTGCCCAACTTGATGGTTTAAATTCTTTGAAGTTCATTTTGTATGTTTTTTACCGCAAAGCGGGTTATAATTTTAAAAAGTTTTATCAATAAACGTCATTGAAACATGTTTCAAAATGCAGCCCACAGTCTTCGACAAACTCTGACTGACCGCGCGCTGGTCATATTGAGTTTGTCGAAATATGTGTGATGGCTTAATGAATAATGACATTAATTTTGTTTTAAATATTTTTATTTTTTATACATTATTTCATCGCCTTCGTTTACCACGTCATAACCAGCAGTAACTAGCAAATCTCCTTCTTTTAAGCCGCTTTTTATTTCAACCTTTCCACTGTATTCTTTACCTAATGTGATGATCTGCTTTTTCGCTATTTTCCCAACAGCTATATAAACAAATGATGCATTGGCTTCATCTTTCAAAATTGTTTTTACCGGTATAATGATTACTGGATTTTCTGATTGGTAATCATTGATATTTAATCTCGCAACCATATTAGGATGATATTCTTTTTGATTGTCAAGTAAAACTTCTACTGTAAATGAACGTGTACTTGGATTAATTGCACGAGCTACGTAATTTACCTTTGCAAGCACAGTATCTTCCATATCTGGAAAACGTACAATTACTTCGCTACCTTTTTTGATTTTAGCTGCATAACTTTCGGCAACATCTGCTTTCACTTTTAAATTAGAAAAGTTAATTACACGAATAGATGGCATCCCGGGAGCGGCAAGCATTCCCACTTTTGTATCAACCGCATCAACAGTTCCACTTATAGGAGAAACAATTTTTGTCATTGCCAATTGCTGTTGCAATGCTCCCATTTTTTTCTCCATGCTTTCTTTATTAGTTTTTGCTTGTAGGAACTGCACTTCCGTTCCAATTTTTTGTTCCCACAAGTTTTTCTGCTTCTCGTAAATTTGATTTACTAAATCTGTATTCACTTGCAAATCGGCAATACTTTGACTAATAGCTCTAGCATCAGTTTCGGCAAGTACTTGACCTTTCGAAACTTCATCACCCACTTTTACATTTATTTTTACAATTGTTCCTGGTATTTCAGAACTTACACTTACATTTTCGTCCGCATCAACACGGCCTTGTATGTCAATATAGTTTTTGAATGTTTCGGCTTTTAATGTTTGAACCGAAATAGCTATTCCTGTAGGAATGGTATCTTTCCCTTCATTCATAGACGCTTCAAGAGTAGCTATTTTTGCTTTTAATTCCAGTTCTTGCTTTTTTAATTTTTCTAGTTCATCTTTTTTTTCATCTCCTCCTTTATTACAGGCTATTATTGAAATTGCGAGAGTTGACAGTAGAATTAATTTTTTCATAGTGTAGTATTATTGAATTGCTTGTTTTTTATTTTAAATTTCCGTTTGCTTTATCAAAATCGATCTTTGCTACCAAAGCATCGAATAATGCATTATAATAATTTGTTTGGGCTTCTTTTAATGCTGTTTCGGCAGTTATCAATTCTAGATTAGAACCAACACCTTGATCGAGTTTTATCTTTGCAACACGAACAACATCCTCTGCAACACTCATGTTTTTCTTTTGATTTTCAAGAGAAGAAGATGCATTTTGGAGATTTGTTATCGATGATACCAACTCTAGATCTATAGATTTTTTTATAAAATCCATATTATTTTCCGCCTTTTGAAGCGCAAGTTTTGCTTGTTGATTTTTTGCATTACGTTGTAATCCAGTAAAAATTGGCAGTTTAATAGTGGCACCTACTAAACTAGTTGGATACCATTTTTCTTTTGAATCAAAAAAATTAAATTCATTTCGCTGTGCACTTCGGCTTAAACTACCGTAAGCATAAGCACTTGGTAAATAAGAAAAACGATTACGTTTTAAATCAAGTTTTGCGATTGTTTGTTGAGTTTCAAACAAACTATACTCAACCCGTTTAGAATAATCAAATTTTTCTGCTGATATATTTGCTCCAACATCAAATTTTATATCGGTTAATTTATCGGTTAACGTGAGTGGAGTATT
The DNA here is from genome assembly GCA_903919535.1 of uncultured Bacteroidota bacterium. Lineage (GTDB taxonomy): Bacteria > Bacteroidota > Bacteroidia > 2-12-FULL-35-15 > 2-12-FULL-35-15 > 2-12-FULL-35-15. The sequence goes on from CAIXIP010000154.1 coordinate 2,202, forward strand.
CACATCCATTCCCATTTGATATTTTAAAAGATAGCTTCCAAGTTCAAGTAATTTTTTAATCTTTTCCTGTTCAACCAATAAATTATTATAGGTAACTGTTAATCGATCGTAGTCAATTTTTTCAACCAAGCCATTATCTAAAAATGCCTTCGTATCGTCCATAACTTTTTTTACACGCACAACATTTGCATCCATCAACTTCATCCGTTCATCATTTACCAAAACAGTATAATAAGCCTTACTTACCGTTGCTGCAGTGGCAATTTTTGTGCGTGTTGTTGCTTTTGTAGAAAGTTCGACAAACACTTTGGACGCTTTTAAACCTAAAAAATAATCTCCACTAAATATCAATTGCGAAGCATCCAACCCTGCGGTTGCCTGATATTGCGTTCCGAATTTTACTGGAATAAATACACCTGCTGGTCCCCCAAGCATTTGCGCAGGAATTAAGGAAGTTGGAATTTCCAAAAAATCTTTTACATCCAAACTCGAACCTATTTGCGGGAAACCCATTCCCATTATTTCATTAACTTTTTTCTTGGCAATAGCTTCATCTAGAACAGCATTTTTTATGTTATTCTCGTTTTGCATTGCATAGTCAATTGCTTGCTGCACTGAAAATGAAAAAGCGCTACTGTCCTTTTTTTGTGCAAAAGAATTAAGCATTGTAATCCCAATTCCAATTGTTATAATTATTTTTTTCATTGTGTATTTTTTATTCGTCTTCGCTAATTTCTTTGTATTTATTAATCAATTTGTGCCCTTTTAGAGTACAGATTCCATGTAAAAAATGATCCAGTAAGGCAAGCTGAACATCTAGTATCTTAAATTTATCAGGGGGAAACATCTCCGGATTTAATCCCATTTCTAATGTTTCCATTCGCATACGCGCTATGATTTTTGTATCAATATCTGACCGAACCAACCCTTCCTTTATTCCCCGTTTAATTGAGTTTTCAACTGTTCGTTCAATACACTCTTCTTTAAAATTTTTAAATAATTTCCATGAATCGGGGTGATATTTTTGTAAATCGTAAAATAAATTTGGATTCATTTGTGAAAACATAGAATCAATATGTTTCATTATTCTAAAAAACTCTTCAATTACATTTTTCGACTCTTTTGTTGTTTGATTCATTTCACATTCGTCAAATTTCAAACGGGCTCTCATCAATGTTTCGACAACCTCGTTTTTATCTTCGAAATACATGTAAATAGTTTTTTTTGATATTGCCAGATGTTTGGAAATATCATCCATCGTAATACTTTTTATACCATATTTAAAAAACAGCTCTTCCGCACCTTTCAATATTCGCTCTTTTGTTTTCATGTTTACTATTTTAAAATTCGGGCACAAAACTATGGAAACATTTTTTATTCCCAAAGTTTCCGAGCAATTATTTTCCTGATTTTTTCAGTTCATTGATTTTAAACAGTTTGTCTAGGGGGGGGAGACTATCAACATTAAAGTGTTCATAATATAGTGACGGATTGCATTACTTCTACAGAACGAAAAATGTAGTTTTGTGTAAATTATCGTTAACAATGGAAAACCGCTCCAAATTATTGAATAACCACATAGCAAAATCAACAGTTGCTGGCATTGCCAGTATTAATGACTTGCGTGAAAAAGAATTTAATGGTGAGGCTTTAACACAAAAAGAAAAACACGCTCTAATCAATTTCGACCACTATCGTATTTCGGAACTGAATGCTATTACTGACGATAGAGCGTTTCATAAGCGTTATCAGGAAATTCAGGTAATGGCAAATCTTGGCGATTATACTGAGTTTTTGCAAGAAAAATATAGTATTTAATTAAAGTCATATTTAAATAGATAGTCCTGCATAATTGCAGGACTTTTTTTGTCCTATATTCTATACTTTTGTTCTCAATGCAGAATACTGATTTTCCAATAATTGAAATAATTCCTGAACTTAAAAAGCTTCTTGAAAAAGATCCTATCATTATTTTACAGGCACCCCCTGGTGCTGGAAAATCAACTATTTTACCACTTCAATTATTGAACGAAAAATGGTTGGAAGGGAAAAAGATCATTATGTTGGAGCCTCGAAGACTAGCTGCTCGCAGTGTTGCTAATCGCATGGCATCCTTACTGAACGAAGATGTTGGCGAAACAATTGGTTACCGCATTCGCTTTGAAAATCGAATCAGCAAAACTACCCTAATAGAAGTTGTTACCGAAGGAATTCTTACTCGAATGTTGCAAAACGATAATGCATTGGAAAATGTTGGATTGGTAATTTTTGACGAGTTTCACGAACGCAGTTTAAATGCAGATCTGGCTCTTGCACTATGTTATCAGATGCAACAAGTATTGCGAAATGACTTGCGATTATTAATTATGTCGGCAACATTAGATGGAGAGAAATTATCCTCCTTACTCAACAATGCCCCTATCATTACCTCAGAAGGGAGGCAATATCCCGTTGTAATTCAATATCTTAATAGTGACGAAAATGCTTATTTGCAAATTAGGATGGCTAAAGCAATCCGCAAAGCACTGCAAGAACAAAAAGGCGACATTCTTGCTTTTTTGCCTGGCGCAGGAGAAATTCAACGAACACAAGAATTGCTTGAACAAGATATTTTAAATGCCAGTATTCACCCTTTATATGGCGACCTTTCACAACAAAAACAACAAGAAGCAATATCCCCTCATCCACAAGGGAAAAGAAAAATAGTATTGGCAACTTCCATTGCCGAAACATCATTGACCATAGAAGGCATTACAACCGTTATTGACAGTGGATTTTCGAGAGTGCCACGATTTGATGCCCGAACAGGATTAACAAAATTAGAAACCATAAAAGTTACCAAAGATGCGGCAGATCAGCGAGCTGGCCGGGCCGGGCGATTAGGGCCAGGCGCTTGTTTTCGATTGTGGAGCGAAGGTTCTCATATACATTTAAATTCCACCCGAAAACCCGAAATATTAGAGGCTGACCTTGCACAATTAATCTTAGAACTTAGTATGTGGGGTATTCAAAACATTAATGAACTACTGTGGCTCACCCCACCACCCAACGGTGCTGTTGTGCAAGCAAAGGAATTGTTGACGCAATTAGATGCGATGAAAAACAACAAAATCACTGCACGTGGAAAAGAATTATTGCAACTACCAACACATCCACGTATTGCACATTTATTGATAGAAGCTAAAGATTGGCAAAAAAATAAGCCTCAAGAAAATTTTTCTGCACTAGCATGTGATGTTGCAGCATTGCTGGAAGAGCGTGACCCTCTTTCGAAAGAAGCTGGAACTGATTTATCATTACGAATTGAGGTCCTTCGAAAATGGCGCAGTGGCGAACGCGTAAATGCTGATAGGCGGATATTAGAAAGAGTTGAGCGTTTAGCACTTTCATGGAGAAAAACATTGAAGGTTGATGTTGACAATAGTTTACCGAATATATTTAATGTCGGTAAATTAATTGCCGCGGCTTACCCTGAGCGTATTGCAAAAAAAATAGATAAAAAACAATTGCGTTATCGATTGTCAAATGGGCGTATTGTGAAAATGCTTGAAACAGATCCTCTTCATCACGAAGATTATTTGGCAATTGCTCAATTAGATAGCGGCACCAATGAGGGAAAAGTATTTATGGCTGCACCATTAAATCCAAGCGATTTGTTAGAGTTAGCTATTGAAAAACAAAATGTATTCTGGGATAAAGAACGAGGGATGATTTGCGCTACACTTGATAAATGTGTAGGTAACATTATTTTAGAAAGTAAAACTATTACTAAAATTGACGAAACTCTTCGTATAAAAATAATTTGTGAAACTATTCGCGAACAAGGATTAAAAATATTGAATTGGAGTGATGCGCAAGAGGAATTACAAGCACGTATTTTAAGCCTTCGCGCATGGCGTGAGGAAGAAAACTGGCCAGATGTTAGCGATGAAAAATTACTGGAAACACTTGAAAATTGGCTAAGCCCATTTCTTATAAGCATTAACAAACTTAGTGAATTAGTAAAATTAGATCTGAATCAAATTATACTTTCCATTTTGCCATGGGAATTATCGCAAAAACTAGATAAACTTGCGCCTTCAAAATTGGAAGTGCCCACAGGTTCTATGATAAAACTAAAATACTTTGATGATGGAAGTAAAATAGAAATGGCTGTTCGTTTACAAGAAGTTTTTGGTCTATTTGAAACGCCAACAGTAAATGAAGGAAAAAACAAAGTTCTAATGCATCTTCTGTCTCCTGGCTACAAGCCAGTGCAAGTAACACAGGATCTTCAAAGTTTTTGGAATAAAACCTATTTTGAAGTTCGTAAAGATCTGCTTTCAAGATATCCAAGACATCACTGGCCCGAAAATCCTTTAACTGCAGAAGCTGTAAGAGGACCCAAGAAAAGAAACAAATAAATACCTTCTATCCCATCTAAAAACCGCTCATATATTGCTTTTAATTTTATCGCCTTTTGATATTAATTTAGCAAAAAATTTAAATCGATACAAATGAATTTCTCTAATTTTTTATTATCCACGTTACTTTTAGGAAGCGGTGTTTTAATGGCTCAGCAAAAAACCATAACTCCAGTAAGTAAGATTACCGCGTCAAATGCATTGAGTTTTACTCAATACGATTTACCTAACGGACTACATATTATTTTACATGAAGACCATTCAACACCAATTGTAGCTGTTACAGTTTTATATCATGTTGGTTCTAAAAACGAAGACCCAAAACGTACTGGTTTTGCGCATTTTTTCGAACATTTAATGTTTGAAGGTTCTGACAATATTAAACGTGGTGAGTATATGAAACTTATACAAAATGCTGGAGGACAAATGAATGCAAACACCTCATTCGATCGTACATTTTATTACGAAGTTTTGCCAAGTAATCAATTAGAACTTGGTTTATGGATGGAGTCAGAACGTATGTTACATTCAAAAGTTGATTCAGTTGGGGTTGAAACACAGCGTAAAGTAGTGAAGGAAGAATTAAAACAACGCAATGAAAATACTCCTTACGGTTCCATTTTAAATGAATCGTTTGGTCATGCATATACAGTTCACCCTTATCGTTGGACACCAGGCGGTTCACCGGAGTATATAAATAAAGCAGCCTTACAAGAATTCATTGATTTTTATAAAACATTTTATGTTCCAAACAATGCAACATTATCGATTTCAGGGGATCTCACTATTGCCCAAACAAAAGCATTAATTGAAAAATATTACGGTGGCATTCCGAAAGGAACAAAAGCAATTCCCCGTCCAACAGCTGTTGAACCAATAAAAACAGCTGAAGTACGCGATACTGTTTTAGACAACATTCAATTGCCTGCTGTTGTTATGTCATATCACATTCCTGCGCAAGGCACAACAGATTATTACGCAGTAAACATGCTTACCACTTTATTGTCCCAAGGGAAAAGCTCCCGTATGCAAAAATCAATTGTTGACAAACAACAAAAAGCTTTATATGCTGGCGCATTTCCTTTGCCATCAGAAGATCCAGGACTAGCTTTAATTTTTGGAATCACGAATATGGGTGTTGCTCCAACCGAACTTGAAACAGCAATGAATAATGAATTTGATAAAGTAAAAACTGAATTAATGTCTGAGGAAGAGTTTCAAAAACTTCGCAATCAGGTGGAAAATGATTTTGTTCAACAAAACGAAAAAATGGTTGGTATTGCCGAAAATTTAGCAAACTACTATGTGTATTTTAAAGATGCTAACCTTATAAATACAGAGATCAATCGTTATATGAAAGTAACGCGCGAGGATATTCAAAAGGTAGCACAAAAATACCTGACAAAAGAAAATCGTGTAGTACTTTATTATCTTCCTAAAAAATAACACTTATTAACTCTTCCTAAAAAGAATGAGCACGAAAGATTAAGCGTTAAAAGAAGATTAAAAACAGAAATTAAAAATTTACATAAAAAATGAAAAAAATAATATTCTCAATAACAGCCATTTTACTTGTAACAGCAGTATTTGCACAACAAAAATTGGATAGAAGTAAGCGTCCTGCACCGGGTCCTGCACCAATTATAAAATTAGGAGATATTCAATCTTTTGAACTGCCAAACGGATTAAAAGTTTTTGTGGTGGAAAATCACAAAACACCTACTGTTGCATTCTCTATTGCACTTGACATTCACCCTGCTTTGGAAAATGATGCAGTTGGAACAGCAAACATCACCAGTCAATTATTAACCAGTGGAACAAAAAACAGAAGCAAAGATCAACTGGATAACGACATAGATTTTATTGGTGCCACACTTAATGCATCAACAACAGGATTGTATGCTTCATCTTTAAAAAAACAACAAACTAAACTCTTGGAGTTAATGTCAGATGTGTTGATGAATGCTGATTTTAAACAAGAAGAGTTAGAAAAAATTAAAACTCAGACCGTGTCTGGATTGCAAACTCAAAAAGATGATCCGGATGCAATTTCAGAAAATGTAAAATCAGTTTTAAACTTTGGTAAAGGCCATCCCTATGGTGAAATAACAACTGAAGAAAGTGTTGGAAAAATAACATTGGAAAAATGTAATAATTATTATAAAACTTATTTCCGTCCGAATGTAGCATATTTAGCTGTTGTTGGCGATGTTACCTTAGCAGAAATAAAACCATTGATAGAAAAATATTTTGGTGCATGGCAAAAAGCGAACGTTCCAACATCGACTTACGCAATGCCCGTAGCACCGGCAAAAACTCGTGTAGCAGTTATTAACAAAGCTGGTGCAGTACAATCTGTTATCAATGTAACCTATCCGGTTGATCTAAAACCAAACAGCGATGATGTAATAAAAGCAAGAGTAATGAATACGATTTTAGGTGCCGGTTTTTCTTCACGCTTATTCTTGAACTTACGTGAAAAAAATGGTTATACATATGGTTCGTATTCATCTTTAAATAACGATGTATTAGTTGGTGAATTTAGCGCTTATGCAAAGGTTCGGAATTCCGTTTCGGATAGTGCACTAACCGAAATAATGAATGAATTAAATCGCATGCGAACAGAAAAAGTTCCGCAAGATGAATTAGAAGGAATTAAAAATTACTTGATCGGAAATTTTGCTATTTCTCTAGAAGATCCTGCTACTGTTGCAAAATTTGCAATCAACATTGAACGTTATCATTTACCTAAAGATTATTATACAAATTACCTAAAAAACCTTTCTGCCATTACCGCTGATGATGTTTTTGCTATGGCACAAAAATATATTCGTCCTGAAAACGCAACCATTCTTGTTGTAGGTGATAGAGAAGAAATCTCTAAAAAACTTGAACGTTTTAGCGCTTCTAAAACAATCGAATTTTATGACAATTACGGAAATATTGCAAACACCTCACTTAAGCCTATTCCTAATGGAGTAACTCCTAAAATGGTTACAGATGCTTATGTTAAAGCAATTGGTGGAGAAAAAGCACTGACAACTATTAAGGATATCCGATTAAAAATGAGTACAGAAGTTCAAGGTAGAAAGATCAATGTGGAAACACTACATAAAACACCTAATAAATACACCATGAGTTTTAATATGGGACCAATGACCATTCAAAAACAAATATTTGACGGAGTTAAAGGAAAACAAAGTGGTATGCAAGGAAGTAAAGAAATTACAGGAGTTGAACTTGAAGACCTTAAGGCAGAAGCAATAATGAACCAAGAAATGCAATATGAAAAACTGGGATATAAACTTAATTTAAAAGGCATTGAAGTAGTGAACGGAAGCGAAGCATATGTTTTAGATTTGTTAAGTTCAACAGGAAAGAAGTCGACAGAATGGTATGATGTTACTTCAGGATTAAAAGTAAAAGCCTCATCAACAACAACCAATGAAACGGGTCCAATGACACAGGTTTCGGAATATTCGGATTACAAAAACATTGATGGTATTAAATATCCCGGAAGTATTTCAATAACAGGTACACCGATGCCATTAAAACTTAAGTTAGAATCTGTTGATGTTAACAAAGGAATAAAAGACAGCGAATTCAACGCTGACTAAAAGTCTAATTTATAAAACTAAAAGAGCTTCGCAGAAAATTTTGTGAAGCTCTTTTTATTAACACCTTCCTACTGATAATTGTTTTGTAAGCACCATTTTAGCGCAACTCAAATTTTTATATCTTTAAGGCAACCCTCACAAACCTTTTACGTCTCATTATCGTAAGAAGAGGTGTTTTTAGCTATAAGAGCGCTGTGTTATGAATGAAACCGACATTATTAAAGGTTGTTTAAAAAATGATCGTGCATGCCAAAAACTTCTGTACGAGAATTTTTATGGCAAAATGTTGGGAGTTTGTTTGCGCTATTCAAAAAACAGGGATGACGCGAAAGACACGCTTCACGAAGGGTTTATTAAAGTGTTCGGAAGTTTAAAAAACTTCAACCATAAAGGTTCTTTTGAAGGTTGGGTTCGTAGAATAATGGTAAATACAGCTATTGATCACTTGCGTAAGAACAAACATGATTATTTAATTGTAAGTACTGTTTATGCGAATGAAAAAGCGGCTAACACTGCTGAAGAAATAAATGATGAGGAAATATTATTACATGTTGATAAGGAGGAAATATTAAAGGCGGTGCAAGAACTCACCCCTGCCTATCGAACAGTCTTCAATTTATATGTGATTGAAGAATATACTCATAAGGAAATTGCTGATTTGCTTGATATAAGTGAAGGGACATCAAAATCGAACCTGTCGAAAGCAAAATTTAATTTGCGAAAAAATTTAATGCATCTAATAAAAAGTGTTCAATGATAAATGAACAAAAAAATAATAAACTTGACGAAACGATAAAACAATCGTTAAGTGATTATGAAGCACCATTTGATCCGAATGATTGGGCCAAAATGGAAAGCACACTTGATCTTACCCCAAAAACGAACACTTTTTCATGGTCTTACGTAATTGGTGTTTTTGTTATTTTGGCTATTGGTACTGGTGGATATTTACTTTATAACAAGTGGAGTACTTTTAAAACAAACATTCCTGAAACAACACAGCCAACTGTAAAGACTCCTGTACCTGTTGTAAAAAAAGCTCCTGCAATTGTTACTCCAACAGTTACAAAACCAACACCTCTTCCTGAAACAAAAACTGAAACCCCTGTTATTATTGATGAAACTGTCAATAATACAAAAGAAAAAGAAATTGGAAGTAATTCAAAAACATCCAAAATAGAACCTGCTCCAACCGAAAAAACAAAGAAGAAAAAAACAAAAGAGGAAATTTCGAAAGACAAGGAAGGAGAGAATAGTAAACATCAACAAGTTATTATTATGGGCAATGAACCCATTTTTGGGGATATGCTAGATTCAACAAGAGGTATTATACGAGTAACAAAAGAAAAAGAAGAAACGAAACAAGCAGCAAAAAAACCATCGGAATATCCAATTGGATGGAATAATTTTATGTTGACAAATGTTAATCCTGATAGCATCAGACATTATCGCGAAAGCATGAAAAAAGATTCCATAAAAAAATAATTTATTCGTTATACTCTCATCAAAAAAACCGCTGTAAAATACAGCGGTTTTTTTTATTGTCATAAAACAGGCAACTAAAAAAAAATCCTACGTCTTACCTGTAAGTACTCAAATCTAGCCTTATGAAAAAGATCTCTACACTTGTGTTATTATCACTATTTGTGTTCACATACAAAAATGCAACCGCCCAAGATCCTGAATTTACTCAATTTTATGCTAATCCTTTATATCTTAATCCTGCATTAGCGGGTTCAAATATTTGCCCTCGCATATGCATAAATTATCGCAACCAGTGGCCTGGTATATCAGGCACATATGTAACAACAAGCGCTTCTTTCGACAGATATGTTTATAAAATTAAAAGTGGATTGGGGCTGATTGTTATGAACGATATAGCAGGACAAGGAACTTTAAAAACTACAAATATCAGCGGAGTTTATTCTTATCAATTGCCCATTACCCATACTTATTCAATTAATTTCGGACTGAAAGCAACCTACGGACAAAAATCTATTGACTGGAGTAAACTAACTTTTGGTGATATGATCGATGAACGTCAGGGTTTTGTAAAATATACTCATGAAACGCAAGGCGCATCAAAAAAATCATTCGTTGACTTTTCGGCTGGCATCGTTGGTTTCAGCAAACGCTTTTTTATTGGTGTAGCTGTTGACCACATCACCCAACCTGATGAAGGGTTGATCTATTCCAGTAAACTTCCCATGAAAATTACCGGACATGCAGGTGCCTTAATTCCGGTTGGCCCAAGAGGAAGCGAAACAACCATTTCGCCAAACATTTTATACCAGCAGCAACAAAATTTCACGCAACTTAATTTAGGTGTATATATTACAAAAGGCTCTTTAGTTGGTGGTTTGTGGTATCGCAACAACGATTCATTCATTATACTTTTAGGAGTGCAACGTGGTATTATTAAATTCGGATATAGTTATGATGTAACCATTTCTAAATTAACTAACGCCAGCGCAGGATCACACGAACTATCATTGGGGTTTCAGTTTTCCTGCAAAAAACCTAAACCTAAATACCGTTCAAATATTTGCCCAAGTTTTTAATTACTGAGTTTTTAGTATAGAGGCGGAACAACCCTACCGATATTAATTAGTAGGGTTTTCTGTTTCATATAATTTTCGAAAATTATCATGTTTTTATTCAAATACAATAGCGTTTTGATGTACACAGTTAAAAGTCCAACAGAGTTGCAAAACCGAAAACATTTCAATCAATATTATTTAGTAAATTCGCAACGTTTTTAAAGCTCTATTATTTATATTTCACATTTATATTTTCATAATATGTTACGAACACACACTTGCGGAGAATTGCGTAAATCACATGTTGGGCAAACTGTGACCATCAGTGGATGGGTACAAGGAGTAAGAGATAAAGGTTCATTACTTTGGATTGATCTACGTGATCGTTATGGTATCACACAGATTACCATTGAAACTGAAAATGCTTCAAAAGATATCACAGATATTGCACGCTCACTTGGGCGTGAATTTGTAATTTCTGTTACCGGAAAAGTTGCAGAACGTTATTCGAAATCTGATAAAATTGAAACAGGGGATGTTGAAATAAATCCCGAAAAAATTGTGGTGTTAAATCCTGCAATCACTCCTCCTTTCACTATTGAAGACGAAACAGATGGCGGTGATGACATCCGTATGAAATATCGTTATTTAGATTTACGAAGAAACACTGTACGTAAAAACATAGAGTTGCGTCATCGCATGGCAATTGAAACACGCAATTACCTTGATAAATTAAATTTTCTTGAAGTTGAAACCCCTGTGTTAATTAAATCCACCCCAGAAGGCGCAAGGGATTTTGTGGTGCCTTCTCGTATGAATCCAGGTGAATTTTATGCATTGCCACAATCACCTCAAACATTCAAACAGCTTTTGATGGTAGGTGGTTTTGACAGATATTATCAAATTGTAAAATGTTTTCGTGACGAAGATCTTCGTGCAGATCGTCAACCTGAATTTACTCAGATAGACTGTGAAATGGCCTTTGTAGAACAAGAAGATGTTTTAAATACATTCGAAGGATTAGTTCGTCATTTATTCAAATCAGTGAAAGGTGTTGATATTCCTACGCTTTCACGAATGACTTATGCTGATGCGATGAAAAATTATGGAAATGACAAACCTGATATTCGTTTCGAAATGAAATTTGTTGAACTGAACGAAGTTGTGAAAGGTCAAAATTTTAAAGTGTTTGATGATGCAGGATTGGTAGTTGGTATTTGTGCAAAAGGCGCTGCGGAGTATACCCGTAAACAATTAGATGAATTAACAGAATTTGTAAAACGTCCACAAGTAGGTGCAACAGGTATGGTTTATGCACGTTACAATGCTGATGGAACATTAAAATCATCAGTTGATAAATTCTACAACGAAGAAGAATTAAAAAAATGGGCTACAGCATTTAATGCACAGCCAGGCGACCTAATACTGATTTTAGCAGGTGATGAGCACAAAACCCGTAAAGCTCTTTCTGAATTACGTTTGGAAATGGGTAACCGACTTGGCTTGCGCGATAAAAACACTTTTGCTTGTCATTGGGTAATTGATTTTCCAATGTTTGAATACAATGAAGAAGATGGACGTCTTTATGCAATGCATCATCCATTTACATCACCAAAACCTGAAGATATTGAATTACTAAATTCTAACCCCGGTACTGTTCGTGCAAATGCTTACGACATGGTGATCAATGGTGTTGAAATTGGTGGTGGCTCCATCCGTATTTCCAATAAAAAATTACAATCACAAATATTCGACCTGTTGGGCTTTACAAAAGAAGATGCACAAGCTCAATTTGGTTTCTTAATGAATGCATTCGAATTTGGTGCACCTCCACATGGTGGATTAGCATTTGGATTCGACCGCTTGTGCTCTTTGTTTGGCGGCTCAGAATCAATACGTGATTTTATTGCTTTCCCGAAAAACAATTCAGGACGTGATGTGATGATCGATTCTCCTTCACCTATTGCACAAGCACAATTGGATGAATTGGCGATTGCTATTAAGAAGTAAAAAGGCGTTGTTATTTCGAGTGTTTTACTTATAGTGAATCGTACAGAAAAACTTGAATCCCTTTTAAACCCGAAACCTTTGCCTTATCGCAAGAAAGATTATAAAAAAAGTCCCGAATTAATTC
>CAIXIP010000155.1 GCA_903919535.1 uncultured Bacteroidota bacterium
GCATTATACCAAGCATAAGTTCCGCCAGGTGCACTAGCAGTTAGCGTTGTTGTAGTTCCTTGACAAATTGTAGCTCCAGGAGCTGTAGGAGCAGCAGGAGTTGGTGTTACGGTAACGGCAACAGCAGTTCTTGGTCCGGCACAACCGGCAACAGTTGTTTGTACATAGTAGATGGTAGTTGCAGCTAAAGCAGGAGTAGTATAACTTGCTCCCGTAAAAAGCAAAGTTCCCCCAGAAGCTGCGTCATACCAAGCGTATGTGCCACCTGGAGCTGTGGCTGTTAGGGTGGTAGTATTTCCCTGGCAAATTGTAGTTCCAAGTGATGTTGGTGCTGCAGGTGGAACAGAAACTGTAACAACTGCATAAGAAGTATCTGCACAAGCACTTCCTGCATTTATGATCATTCTTGCAGTATAGGATCCAGGACCGGGATAGGTATAACTTGGATATTGTAAAGTAGAAACATCTAAAAGAGTAGTTAAATCACCAAAGTTCCAGGTCCAATTAGTTGCAGTTATATCGCTATTATTCGGGAATGTAATGCTACTGCCACTGCAAACGGATAGTGTTCCGTTTGTTACACCGTATGCTGTTATATATGATTGAGCTGGTGGCGGACAATTTATAATGTTGAACTGAAAGTCACGCAACATGTCACTTAACTTCACGCCTTTTCTATATTCGGTCGTTTTAATGCCTACCTGAAATTGGCCAAGTGCGTTAGGTGTTCCTGTAAGCAAGCCTGTGGAAGGATTTAATGTTAAAGCTGGTCCACCTGCATTTAGCGGGCTACTCGCAGAATAGCCAACATTCCATGGGAATGGTGTAAATGTGGCAATATTTCCCGGAAAAGTTGGAGCAAGATCCCTATAAGGAGTATAAAAAGAATAGTACAATGAATCCCCATCTATATCAGTTGCTGAATGATCAAATGTAAAAGGTTTTCCCTGACATAAAAATAATGGTGGAAATTGATTATAAGTTGGGTCGCTATTTGAAACAGTATTAAATACATTTACATTATCCAATCGTATAAATTCAGTGTTTGGAGATGTGTTATTAAATATTAATCGAGCTACTATCTGAATTGTATTACCAACAAGATTGTTTACAGAAGCTGTATATGGAAAGCCATTGTTTCCATCATGTTGACCATTCGTAGTAAACAAAGTAAGTGGTCCAGAATTTAAACTATAGTAAACTTTTATTGAATCGCCAGTTTCTAAAGTTCCTCCTTTGTTTAGGTCGGCACTTAAGTTAACTCCTGAAGTCAGTGCAGAAATATTTATTGTTTGCGAGGTCCAGGTAACTACAGCTGCTCCTGTTGTATTGTTGCCACCAACAGCTTCAAAAATGTTTGTTTGTATGCGACCTAAAGTAGCGGCATTTCCTGTTATTGTTCTTGTCCAGGCAGTTGAACCAGCATCGCTTGTTAAACCATTTGCCAATGTAAAATCCTCTAACCATGAAGAAGTACCTGGAATGAAGGCATAAAAAGATTCACCATCACCAGGATTAGTTTGAGCAGTAGTAGTAATGTTGCTTAAGGATGTATTACGACAACATAATTGATAATATAAATGATAACCAGTTGTATTATTTGGAAGATTAATACTGGCAGTATAAGTTCGTTTTTGAACACAAGGGATTGGGTTAGGTGCTTGGGCACAAGTATCAAGTGTATAAGGAACGTTTGTTGCTAAACCTGGATTTAAAGTTAAGGTAGTATATGCTGTTCCATCTGCTTGAGTGATATTTACTACTGCTGTTCCCGGATAAGCAGTGCCGGCACAATCCCTATAAAGAATTAGTGAAACCGTATAATTGGTTCCTCCATTATAAACATATGTTAATGCTCCTCCTACGATATGCGTAGCTTTTGATATGAACGGTAAAAATAAAAATGAACAAATTAGGATGATCCATTTAATATTTTTTATTTGGGAGATGCTTTTGTAATTTTTATTCATAAGGGTATATTTCGAAGTAGATAATTACTAAAAAAAATATTATTCACGCATAACAATTCTTCCGAATTTTATATAATATAAATTTTACGTAAAATTTTTAATTTAGTTACCAATAAATTGAAAAAAAAACAGGAATGATTTTTTATGAAAATATGATATCCGAATAGTACACATTCCTTTTTAGTTGTATTCGCTGGAAAGTTTTGTAAATAGACGTTTCTAGGCGAGTTTATGTGGTAAGTTGGTCGAAAAAAACTGGTTGTTATAACTGGTATTAAAAGGTGAATATGTGTAAAAAATAAATGAAAAATCGGGTATGCTGTTTTTTTAAAATTGATCCTCAAAATCATGTTTTATCACTATCAATAAGTTCCTTTAAAATCAATTTGATAGTTTTCTTAAATACCTTACATTTGGACATTGATTTTTAAATAATCCATTCTAAATTCTTCTCTCATGATAATAGATGCATTTACAAAAGTTGCCGAAAAAGGTTTGATGCTTTTAACAATTAGCATGATTGTATCATGTGGTAACGAAACAAAAAATAATAATTCTTTAATTAAAGATACAGTTGCAGTTGTTCAACCAGAGATCAAAAATGAAAGTGGTTTTTATGATATTCCATCTCCAATCCAGCAAGTACAGTTGTTACAAAAGGCGGGGGCTACATATGATAAAAACATATTAAATCCACTTGATAATATTTCAAAATATTCTGTAAATAATAGTAAAGCTTTAAATTTAGGCGTTTATGGTGCTGATATGAGTTATTCAGCTGTATTTAATCAGCCGCAAAATGTTATTTTGTATTTGAATGCCACTAAAAAGTTGGCAGACGATCTCGGTATCAAAGGAGATTTTTATACAAATATTATGTTGAGGCTGGGTAGAAATAGCAACAACAATGATTCTGTTCTTAAAGTGGTTTCAGATGTTTATTATCGTTCAAATGAATCTCTGAAGGAAAACGACCAGAGCCATTTGTCAGCACTTGTTGTTGTTGGTAGTTTTATTGAAGCTCTGTATATCGGCACTGAAAGCGCGAAAAATGTCACAAAAAAGGAAGTCATCTACGAACGCATTGGTGAATTTAGATCCTCGTTAAATAATTTAGTTGCTTTGATTACTACTGTTCATGATGTTGGTTTTACAGATGTTCTCGCAGATTTGAAAAGCATAAAAGCTATTTATGATGAAACTCCAGATACAAAACTCAATGAAGATCAAATTTCAAAAATTACCAAACAAGTAAAAGCAATTCGAATCAGGATAACAAATATGTAATATCTTTTTTTTGAACTTATATGAAGTGCTTTTAAAATATAAATGATGACTTACCAAATTCATCATAAAATTTATTTTCAAAAAAAAATATCTTAAATCATGAAAAGCAAAATAATTTTATTGAGTTTAGTTTTAAGCATATTCTATTTAGGATGTAAAAATGTTCCGACTTTCGAAAAAGATGGCGGTATACGTTTGGTTATTACAATCAGTTATTCAGATTTTTTAAAAGCAATAATAGCAGAAGGATATGAGGGACAACTGCAGGAAGTGTTGACTGAGATAAAAGAAGATCAAATAAAAGATTTTGATGGATTTGTAAATTCGTTTAGAAAAGTTGAGGAGAAAAAATTCCCAGAAATTAAGCTTGCTACGATTTTTATGAAACCGGAATGGGGGGATAAAATTAATTTTAATTCCACCAATGAAGAGGTTCTTAAAGTATTAAAAAATGAATGGGAAGCCATGCTATTATCAACCAATAGTGTCATAAAAATAAGGCTAGGTAATATACAAGAGATAGGAGTTTCAACTATTAAAAATGAAAATGGCAATCAAATTCTTGTTGAAGTACCAGGGGGAAAAGATCCCATTAGGATTCAAAATCTCCTAACATCCATAGGTGAATTAGGCTTTTGGGAAACATACAGCAATACAGAGATATTTCCTTATCTGAATCAGATCAATGATTATTTAGGAAAAGCAAAATTTCAAAATAAAGCTCACGAGAATTCAAAAAATGAAAATGATGTGAGTGGATTACCTGATTCAAGTTCAACCTTAACTTCTCAATTAGAAAACCAAAAGATATATGCCGCTGATTCTTCGGCTTCAAGGTTTCCTTTGTTTTCTCTTTTAACTTCTAGTGATGGGCTGTTAATTACCGGATCAGCAATTGGGTCTGTTATGATCAAGGATACAGCAGAATTGAGTAAGCTTTTTCAAATGGATTCGGTATTACATTTCCTTCCACATAATTGCAAATTGTTGTTTTCAAAGCCAATACAACTAAACGATAATACTTACTGTGAATTGATCGCTTTAAAGGGAAACAGATTAAACGGTCCAATGATTAACGGTAGCGTTATTACAAATGCGACTGCGCTTCTGAAGGAAAATAGAAATGAGATCTCAATGAAAATGAATTCGGAAGGAGCAAGAATTTGGAAGCGAATGACTGCTGATAATGTTGGCAGACAAATAGCAATTACTGTTGATGGTGTTGTGTATGTGCATCCTACTGTGCAAAGCCAGATAGAAGGGGGTAATTCAAATATCACGGGCAACTTCACACGGGAAGAGGCAACTGATTTAGCACTCGTTTTGAATTCAGGAAAATATCCTGTAAAATTAAACATACTTAAAACGGAAGTTATTGAGGTTAAAAAATAAAAACAGAAATAAAATCCGTACTCAATATTTAAAAATCCTTCTCTTTTATCGAATAATATTTAAAATTCTTAAATGTGTTTTTTGCCATGTTTTAGCTTGATTCCTTTTCAAGCAAAAGTCTCTTCATTGCTCTGTATAATAATATTCGTAAACAAAAAAGTGAAACTAAAACGGATTTAATTTAAGAATATCCAATTAGGTGTGTTATGGAATATTTCTTTGTTTAACGTCTTCTTCTTAGAGCATTTAATTAGCATGTATTGATTAACCGAAATTCAAATTCATTTTGTAAAAAAATAATTATATGAAATATCGAAGTCGTAGAAAATTATTTTTTCCTGTGGGATTAATAAGTTTGGCATTACTACCAATATTAGGGTTTCAGAAATTAGCTGAAGAATATACTCTTCGAACAAGAGCTTACAATTGCATTGAACTTAATTTCACACCATCTCGAATTAATTACTTTGACAAAGAATTTTGTATTGAAAAAATTAAGAAGAAGAGACGCTATAAAATATTTTATTTAACATCTGACAGCGCTGTCAATTATGGAGTATTGAATAGAGCAAGA
>CAIXIP010000156.1 GCA_903919535.1 uncultured Bacteroidota bacterium
CACAATTGTTGAAATTTAATTTTGCAATAAAAGATCTGAAACAACAAAAACCGATTCAATACATTTTTGGTAAAGCTGATTTTTACGGGTTGAAATTTATAGTGAATGAAAATGTATTAATCCCAAGGCCGGAGACAGAAGAATTGGTTGATCTAATAGTTAAGGACTTTAAAGTTCAAAGCTCCCAAATTCATGAATTAACTATACTTGATATTGGCACAGGAAGCGGTTGTATTCCTATTGCTTTGAAAAAAAATATTCCTTCAGCAATAGTTTATGGACTAGATATTTCTGAAAAAGCATTAGATGTTGCAACACGAAATGCTGTAATAAATAATGTTGAGGTTGGGTATATCTCAGAAGACATTTTAGATCCTAATATCAAATTACCACTACCAAAATTTGATATCATTGTGAGCAATCCTCCGTATGTGCGCGATTCAGAAAAAGCAACAATGCAAAAAAATGTATTGGAGCATGAGCCACATTTGGCCTTGTTTGTAAACGATAACAATCCCTTAATATTTTATAAAGCTATTGCAGATTTCGCATTGAAAAATCTAAAACTAACTGGCAAATTGTACTTTGAGATCAATGAAAATTTGGGGTTCGAAACAAAGGAAATATTGGAACAAAAAGGCTTTAAAAATGTGGAACTGATTGAAGATATGAATGGCAAAAATCGTATCTTGCAAGGTAATATTTAAAAAATATTTTTATGAAAAACAGTAAAGTAATTATAGCGGTATTGTTGCTTTTTTATTTCAATGGCAATTTTGCTCAAATCGCTTTTAATGTAGATGTTTTGCCAACAAACGTTGGTGGGAAGTCAGAATTTAAGCGTGTATTTGAGCAAGAATTAATTTATCCGGAAAGTTCCTTAAAACAAAAAATTGGTGGGAAAGTGGTTTTCAATTTTTCAATAATGAAAGATAGTACAGTTACTAATATTGAAGCTTCAGAAAGTGGTGCGCCAGATATTAACGTAGAGGCTATGCGTTTGTTTAAATTGTATCAATGGGTTCCTGCAATAAAGGAAGGGAAATACATCAATTCAAATTGGACTGCAACATTTGATTTTGATCCAGAAAAATATTCAAAAATATGTAAAGCTCGAGGGTTTACAACATTTAAATATCTACCGAAAACAGAAATTGATAAATCAGGAAAAATTTACACAAATCCGGACCAAATACCAATGTACCAAAAAGGTAATTTTGCTCTACAGGATTTTATTAAAGAGAATCTGGAATATCCACGTCAGGCGCAAATTTCAAATATACAAGGGAAAGTTATTGTACGCTTTGTTGTTGAACCAACAGGATTGGTTACTAATATTGGAATAGATAAATCTCTTGGTGGAGGATGTGATCAAGAGGCTTTACGAATTATTGAAATGATAAAATGGTATCCCGGAAAAAACAATGAAAAATTGGTGCGTGTGCAGATGACCTATCCAATCTATTTTGTGTTGAATGATGAGTTTAAGGATAATAGCAATGGAGAACAAAAATAATCTATCATTAAGTTTATTTGCGGATGAGCAAATGAAAAAGGATATCGAAAAAAAAATAGAAGAATTATCAAAACAGATCGAGCAGCATAATTACAATTATTATGTTCTTACAAAGCCTACGATCAGCGATTTTGATTTTGATAAATTGCTCGAAGTACTTATCCAATTAGAAAAAGAACATCCTGAATTTTTAAAACCCGATTCCCCAAGTCAACGTGTTGGCGGACAAATCACCAAAAATTTTAAAACAGTAAAACACAAATCTCCAATGCTATCATTGGGAAATACATATTCTGAAGAAGACCTTAGCGACTTTGATGACCGTATAAAAAAGATCTTACACAATGAGTACGAATATGTTTGTGAATTAAAATATGATGGTGTTGCCATCGGCTTAACTTACAAAAGCGGTATTTTAGTTCAAGCTGTTACCCGTGGTGATGGCGAAAAAGGGGATGATGTTACTACAAATGCAAAAACCATAAAAAGCATTCCATTAAAATTGCAAGGAAACGACTACCCTGAGGAATTTGAGATACGTGGCGAAATTTTTATGCCTCGTCAGGTGTTTGAAGAGTTGAACAAAGAACGGGAAGAGATTGGGGAACAACTGATGGCAAATCCTCGTAACGCAGCTGCAGGTACATTGAAAATGCAGGATTCAGCAATTGTTGCCAAACGAAATCTGGATTGTTTTTTATATTTTATTTTAGGTGATGATCTGCCTTTTCAAAGTCATTATGAAAATTTGAAAGCGGCAAAAAAATGGGGATTTAAGATTTCTGATCACATGAAAAAAGTGAATGATATTCATGGTGTTTTTGACTATATCAATCATTGGGATGAAGAACGTAATAATTTAGCTTTTGATACGGATGGTGTTGTTATAAAAATAAATTCCTATGAACAACAAAAGATGCTTGGATTTACTGCAAAATCACCTCGCTGGGCCATCGCATATAAATTTAAAACGCAACGTGTTGCTACCATTTTAGAGTCTATTGTTTATCAAGTTGGAAGAACTGGCGCAATTACTCCTGTTGCCAATTTGAAACCCGTATTACTTGCTGGAACAACTGTAAAACGTGCATCATTGCATAATGCAGATATCATCGAGAAATTAGATGTTCGTATTGGAGATACTGTTTTTGTTGAAAAAGGAGGCGAAATAATTCCGAAGATAGTTGGTGTTGATGAAAGTAAACGTCATACTCATTCGCATAAAGTTGAATACATAACTCATTGTCCAGAATGTAATAGCGAACTTATTCGAAATGAAGATGAAGCCAATCATTATTGTCCGAATGCATTAGGTTGTCCTCCTCAAGTTAAAGGGAAAATGGAACATTTTGTAGGACGAAGAGCTATGAATATAGATAGTTTAGGGGCAGAAACCATTGCTCAGCTTTTCGATGCAGGATTGGTTAAAACAATTGCTGATATATATGAACTAAAAAAAGAGGATCTATTAAAACTGGACCGATTGGCAGAAAAGAGTGTAAACAATTTGTTGGAAGGAATTGATGTGTCTAAAAAAGTTCCATTTGAGCGTGTCTTATACGGTATTGGCATCCGACACATTGGTGAAACAACAGCAAAAAAATTAGCTTTTTACTTCAAAAATATTGATTCACTTAAAAATGCTACCTTGGAGCAACTGCTTGAAGTAGGCGATATTGGTGAAACAACAGCTCAGTCGATAATTGATTATTTTACTGATAAACATACCGTTCAAATAATTGAAAAATTAAAATCACACGGACTTCAATTTGAACTTTCGGATGAACAACTTACAAATACTAGTGATAAGCTGAATGGATTATCTTTTGTAGTTTCCGGAGTGTTCAGTAAATTTTCGAGAGATGACTTAAAGAAAGCGATCGAACAAAATGGAGGGAAAAATGTTGGTTCTATTTCAGGAAAAACTAGCTTTGTAATAGCGGGAGAAAATATGGGACCAGAGAAACATAAAAAAGCTGAAAAATTAGGAGTTAAAATCATTTCAGAAGATGATTTTATTAAGATGATAGAATAAACGATTTTTCAACAGGTAGAAAATAAAATATGGGGTTAATAAAAAATATAAAACTTGCTATTGCAAATCGGGCATTAAAGCTTGAATTACAGGATTCTCTGCGAGAAAAAACACCTAACAAATTTAATTTCGATAAGGTAAAAACTGTTGGGATTTTGTTTGATGCAACAAATTCAGAAGATCTGGAAATTGTTAAACGTTATGTGGTTTATTTGCGAGAGCATCGTAAAAAAGTAAAAGCTATTGGGTTTTTCAATACAAAAGAAATTCCCAGTTTAGCATATTCAAAATTAGAATACGACTTTTTATCAGCTAAAGAATTAAACTGGTTTGGAAAACCATCTTCAATGGTCGTGAAAAATTTTATTCATGAAGATTATGATCTATTGATAGACCTGAATGTGCATGATCATTTTGTTTTAAAATATATTTCAGCTTTGTCAAAATCAAAATTCAAGGTAGGGAAATACAACGAAAAAGATGAATCTATTTATGATATGATGATTGATGCAGATAACACTCAAACATTAAAATATTTCTTACGACAGGTTGATATTTATATTGCGATGCTTAATAAAGTTGAACCAAGTTTAAACTAGAAGATTATGAACTATATTTTATTTGAAGATCAATCTCGGTTAAATCTTTTGCCTCTAACATTTACAAGACCTGTAGCGGATATTCGTATTGGAATTTTAACCATTCGTGAAAAGTGGGAAAAGCAGTTAAATGCGAAGACTTCAACTAAAACAGAAGATTACCTGAGTAAAAAATATCCAACAGAATACACCATTGACACGGATAATATATGGATCAACAGCTCCTTTTGTCCAAATGAAAAATTAATTGAAGAGATAAAATCTTTAAAACCACAGGAATTATTATTAGATTCTACAACTGTGGTAGCAGCCAATACAGGAGATGTAAAACATTTTGAACTTTCATCTTGGGGGCAATTCTATAAATATGATTCACATGCGAAACCAATGTGGATTGAGCATCCGTGGGATATATTTACAAAAAATGGTGATGCAATAATCGCTGATTTCGAACTTTTAACTAAAGGTCGTAAATCATTGGCATTAAGCTCAACTAATCAAATTATTGGTCATGAAAATATTTTTGTAGAAGAAGGAGCAAAAGTGGAATGTGCCATTTTAAATGCCAGTACAGGACCGATTTATATTGGCAAAGATGCTGAAATTATGGAAGGTGCAATAGTTCGTGGCCCTTTTGCATTGTGTGAACATTCAACATTAAAACTTGGAGCAAAAATTTATGGCCCTACAACCATCGGCCCTCATAGTAAAGTAGGAGGAGAGGTAAATAATTCAGTGATATTTGGCTATTCGAACAAAGCACATGATGGTTTTTTAGGAAACTCTGTGATTGGCGAATGGTGTAATATTGGGGCTGACAGCAATAATTCCAATTTAAAAAACAATTACGCAGAAGTGAAATTGTGGAATTATGAACAAGGGAAATTAATAAATACAGGATTAACTTTCTGCGGATTGATTATGGCTGACCATAGTAAATGTGGTATCAATACGATGTTTAATACAGGAACTGTTGTTGGCGTAAATGCAAATATTTTTGGAGCGGGATTCCCTCCTAATTTTATACCTTCCTTTTCGTGGGGAGGCTCTGACGGTTTTACAACTTATAAAATAAATGCAGCAATTGAAGTTGCAACGCGAGTATATGAGCGTAGAGGATTAGTTTTGGATGATACCGAAAAAGAAATTTTGACTCACCTTTTTGAGATCACTGAAAAATATAGGAAATAATTCTTGCGAATAACGAATAATTTCGAATTTACGAAAGCAAAATATTGAATAGCTATTTCTTGAACGATTGTCATTCCGACTGAAATGGAGGAATCTTTATAATCATAAGCAAAATTGTTAACGACTACAAAGATTTCTCAACAAGCTCAAATGACAAATAAAAATTAATAATACTCAGAACCAACAACTAAATAAACATGCACACTACACCAATTGGAAAATTTATTGCCGGAATACCAAAAGCTGAATTACACTTACACATTGAAGGTTCATTTGAGCCTGAATTGATGTTCGAAATTGCAAAAAGAAACAACATAAAAATAAAATACAAAAATATTGAAGAAGTTAAAAAAGCCTATCGTTTCAATAACCTTCAGGAGTTTTTAGATATTTATTATGCAGGAGCAAATGTATTGATCGAAGAACAGGATTTTTATGATCTTACTTATGCTTATCTGACAAAAGTAAACGAACAGAATTTAATACATACAGAGATATTTTTTGACCCTCAAACACATACCGATAGAGGCGTTGAGTTTTCTACAGTAATTAAAGGAATCAGAAGAGCGTTAAAAGATGGAGAAAAACAATTCGGAATTTCTTCAAAATTAATCATGTCTTTTCTCCGCCATTTGGATGAAGAATCAGCAATAAAAACATTAGAACAGGCAATGCCTTTCAAAAAATGGATCACTGCTGTAGGACTAGATTCATCAGAGAAAGGAAACCCTCCATCAAAGTTTCAGCGAGTTTTTGAAATGTCAAAACAAGAGGGTTTTTTAACTGTTGCTCATGCAGGTGAAGAAGGACCTGCAGAATACATTTGGGAAGCTTTAAATTTATTAGATGTATCGCGTATCGATCATGGAAACCGTTGTTTGGAAGATGAAGCACTCGTGCAAGAATTAGTAAAACGTCAAATGGCATTAACACTTTGTCCTTTATCGAATTTAGAATTAAAAGTAATTCAGGAATTGCATCACCATCCTTTGAATACAATGATAGACAAAGGATTACTGGTTACAATCAATTCTGACGACCCTGCTTATTTTGGTGGTTATATGAATGAAAATTATTTTGGAATTGCAAAAGCTTTGGATCTTTCAAAAAAGCAAATTTATCAATTAGCTAAAAATTCTTTTCATGCGAGTTTCTTGGATGAAGAATCAAAAAAAGAAATGATTGCTAAGGTGGATGAGTATTATAGAGTGCATGGGTAGTTTTATTTCTCGTAGAGGAACGTAGAGTTTCTCCAATTAGTTGCGCATATATAAATGTTAGGCGTAATAATTAGACGCATCAAAAACATGACACAAGACAGCAAGATCAAAATTTCCACAGGGCCTCAATTTAGAGAGGGAAATGCTGTAGTTCCATTTTTCATCGCAGCAATTTTAATATTAATTGCAGTTATTTCAATCTTACAAGGTGCCTTACGAATATTTTTTATTATGTTGCCATTAATTGTTTGTGTAATTAATTTCATTTTAGACTTCCAAGGCGTAGAAATTGATAAAGAAAAATGTTTGGTTAGAATTTATAAATTAGACCTATTTTGGAAATATGGTCAATGGCAAGATTTTAAAACGTTTTATGCAATCGGACTTAACTATGAAACATACACCATAAAAGAATGGACACCTTATACCGATATGACAACTGTAGGTGGAAGTAATCAGTATAAAAATGAAAGATATGGCGACTTCTTTATTACACTTGAAAACAAGAACACCAGAAAAAATATTGTTTTAGCCGAACGACCAGAATATCCTGAAGCGAAATCTGTAGCAACGAACTTATCAGAAAAGATAGGTCTTCCTTTTCATAACATTTATAAAGAAAGAGTAGAAGAATCTAAGAAATGGAGAACGAACCACTAACTTGAAAAGCTACTGAAACTATATAAATTACAACGCCTAACAGCACCTAAAATAAATGCGGAGATAGTGCAAGTTGCAAATGCAGATTTTATCGGGGCGCGAAGCGCGGAATATTTTGCATTTGCCATATAGTTCAGTACATTTAATAAAGTTTATCGATTAAGAAATCTTTGTGCAAGTAAATCCGCACTTCTTTTAGCTGCAAAACGTCAAACTGTCTAAAAACTCACACTAATTTGTTGAATACTTTTCATTGAAATAAAAAACAGAATTTTTGTTTTTTTTATTTTTGTGCATGCAATTTATACAAGGAAAAAACAGAACCCAAAGCATCCTTTTTCCTGAGAG
>CAIXIP010000157.1 GCA_903919535.1 uncultured Bacteroidota bacterium
GGAGACCAGTTTAAGCTGCATTTTTTGTTACATGTATCTACATGATATTGAAGAAATATGGTTTGATGAGGGTTTTCACCAAAAACACTTGTGTTTCCACAGCTGTCCCTAGTTCCAAGATCATACTTTAATGAAATATTTGAAGGGTTGTGCAAGGGGTCTGTGTCAACAATAAAAGTATCTCTTGTACCTGTAGACCCAAGAACATAATCATAGGTGTTTGGGCTAGAGGTTTTTTGAAAAAAAGGATCATATAATGCAAAATCAGGGGCTTGGTTATGTGTCCAGCCTAAACCTACTTTATTTGTCGAAATATCAACACTTACAGAGTCTAAATAACTTGGATAGTTTTGGCTATTATCTACATCAAATGTATCTGAATTAATAAAAAACACAGGACCACAAGAATCAATGTTTTGAATGAAATAATACCAATGCTTGGAACCGCTGACGTTAGCCCCAACATGAGAATAGGACTCCGAAAATTTATTTTTTACAGTGTCTAACACACTAAACCCTCCCGATGTGCCATTTCTAACCCAAACAACATACCCTTTAAAAGAAGTACAGGTATCACTTGTTCGGTACCAATAAAGGTTATTATCGTTACCAGCATTACAAATTCGCCTAAATTTTACAGGAGTTGTCGCTGCATCTAAACTTGATAAGTATAGCAGGAAAGCGATTAATGATATTGTCTTTATTAGTTGCATTATTTATGACCTACAACTATCTCCGAAAGGTCTTCCTCTTTTAAATACGTATTTGCCAAATCTCGCAACTCAATAGATGTAATTCGGTTAATCATATTGATGAACTCATAGTAGTAATCATATCCATAACCAAAATCAATCAATATTTTTTGTCTTTCTGCCAACGAAAATGGACCATCAATACTCCTAAGAAAGGATCCCAAAAGATAATTTTTTGCTAAGTGTAATTCAGAATCACTAATTAATTCCGTTCTTAAAATTGCGATTTCACGATATATTTCTGTTAATCCCCGATCTCTTAATTCGTTATTAATTTCGGTCTCAATAAAAAAACAACCGTCATCAATAAAGCTTTCCATTGCGGAGTATATACCATAGGTTAAACCCTTTTCTTCTCGAAGGTTCTTCATTAACCTAGAACCAAAATAACCACCTAAAATCATGTTTAATATTTGAAGTTTTCTAAAATCAGGGTGCGCACGATTTACAATTCTTCTTCCAATTCTTATAGCCGACTGAACAGAATCTTTTTTGTCAAAAAACACTTTGTCGCAAGACTTACCTTTGGTTACAATATCATTTTTTATGTATGTGTTTTTATGTAATCCTTTAAAAACGTTTTCGGTTGTTTTAATAACAGATTCATCAATAGACCCCGAAAGAAGTAAGTACTTAACATTGTTTTTATAATGATCTTTAAAAAACGAAAGAATGTTTTCACGTGAAATGTTTTTGTAATCATCAGGTTCTGAGAAAGTTCCGTATGGGCTTGTTTCTCCAAAAACTGAGGAATAGAAAAGCCTGCGCACTAAAAATGAATTCCTTTGCTTATTAACCATTAAGCGTTGTTGCGCATTTTTTTTATAAATACTTAGCTCGTTTTCCGGAAAAACAGAATCATTTATCACATCCAATACATAAGGTATACAAGAAGCAAAGTGTTTTTTTAAGCAAAACAGAGTAACCGAACTATCATCAGCCGTACACTGAGTTTGAAAATAGGAACCATAAAAATCCAATTCATTAGCTATTTGTTCGGCAGATTTGTTTTTTGTCCCCTCTCTTAACATTGAAGAAGTTGCCGTTGCGGTAGAGTTTTGGCTCTGGTTTCTAACTCCTCCGTCAAAAACAAGGTCAAGTTTAATTACATCAGAAGTGCCTGCATTAATGTAATGCAAATCGACATTATTTGAAAGGGTAATAGTTTGCCCCTCAATAATTTTAATATTATTTAACGCCTCAGAATCAGGGGCAAGCGACCTATTTAAAATCATATTCATTTTGCGAGATAATATAGAGTAGAACAGTTGTTTTCGTTTAATATTTTTTTGGCAAGAGCAATAATATCAGCGGTTTCTACGCCCGAATATTGATCAACTTCGGTATTCATTAAATTAATATCTCCCAGCACTTCACAGTATGCCAATTTCATAGCTTTGTTTAAAACGCCCAAATCATTGAATTTAATATTTGTTTCGGCTTTATTTTTAACTTTTTGTAACTCGTCAATCTTAATGCCTTCTTTTATTAACAGCGCAATTTCACTATTGATGGCCAATTCGGCCTCATATATATTAACACCTGAAATGGCTTTTCCTTCAATAATAAACAAACC
>CAIXIP010000158.1 GCA_903919535.1 uncultured Bacteroidota bacterium
CCAGCTTTGTGAGCCATCTATAAAATGTTAATAAGATTTATTTGGAGTACAAAGAAACAAAATATATCTTTGCACCGCAATTTAAAAAGCCCTTAAGTCGGCTTTTAGTTCTTAAAAAGGATTCAAATACCAAGATATATTTCGGGGTGGAGCAGTTGGTAGCTCGTTGGGCTCATAACCCAAAGGTCATCGGTTCGAGTCCGGTCCCCGCTACTGAAGATGACGGCAACAGAAAATTTCTGTTGCCGTTTTTCATTTCCACCTCTAAACTACCTGATAAATCAAGTGTTAGAAAAAAAAGGAATTTATTTTTTTGGTTAGATAAGTCCTTTTTAAAAGGTCCAATAATATACCATCAGGAAATACAAGTTCTTGTATTCTCTTTTGAGTTTCAAAATCTCCAGAACCCCAATATTTATTGATATTTTTAGCAACATCAACAGATTTATTAATGTAAATATCCAGGTTAGATATTTTTGTTTGACCGTAGTTAAGCCTTAGCTTTAAATTGCTGATCTTTTCTTCGTACTCCGTTTTTAACTCCTTAAAAATTGCCTTGTCAAAATCATCCTCTAGCATACTTTTTCTGATTAACTTTTTCAACTCGGCTTCTTGTTTTTCTAATTCTATTTTCATTAGAACATCCTCACTCTTGGTTGATTTACTTCATTCCTAATCAGTCCGTATATATATAGTCAAGGAAATTTTGGAAGGCAGGAAATATGTTTGTTTTTATTGAGATTATTGAATAAGGCAAGTATAAAAACCCATCAAAATATATTGTTATGATATTCATCTCATTGAACAAACGCTTGTAAGCGTTTTTTCAAGATAGGTTTTATTGAATCACCTACAAAAGAAGCTCTACAATTAAGCCACCAGCCTCTATAGTCTCTTTTGCACGAAACATTTCTCTTAGGAAACTCAATCAAATTGATTACTTCTTGTAAATCAATATGCCAATCGTCTAACCAATATAATGGATTGTATCCCTCGCTTATTTAATAACAAATTTGTTCTAAGTCTGGGTCATCATATGGGAATAAGTCTTTTGTTATAAAAACACTCGAAGAATCCGAGGTTTGAATAATCAATAGTTCATATTCTTTTTTTTCATTGTCACTTATAATTACAACTAACGAGTAAGTAGGCGTGCTTTTCGCACGGTTAAATAATGTTATGGGCAGATTTACTTTTCTGTCGAACTTACAAATTAAAATTCAAGTCGAAATACAAATCCCTAAAAGTCAATTAATAAAGGCCGTAAAGCAGAATGTAGATTTATTTTATTTTTTTCGCAGTAAAAGTGTCTGCTTTATTTTTTAATGACTGATAAACAAATTTGTCTTTTGTGAAGATTAAAATTTTAAATAACTTTTCACTTTTTCCAAATAATTTGTCTTTATATAGGTCGAGTTGGTTGTTGTCAACTTTCCATGTTCCCTTTGCTGTTTTACCGTCATTGTACTGCATTTTATAGTCTCCATAATCTGTGAGCCAAAATTCGCTGTTTTCATCTTTCCAATGACCAACCAAATTTTCTTTTGTAGCAGGGACTTCGCTATTGTCTGCTATTTTAGGCTGTTCGATTTTAACTTCTTCTTTTTTCTGGTCTGACAATTCAATTCCAATGTTTTTTGAACACAGAGTTAATGTAGTCTCTCTTATTTTTTTTATTTCAATGTCTATTTTGTTTTGATAATCTGCTTTATTATATTTTTTTGTTATTTCGTCAAGGTAGCATAAACAAACACTTTCCTTCTGTTCGATTGACAGATTGCTATATTTACCTAAGTAACCCATACAGTCATTGTAGATATTGTTTCTGTCATCTTTTGTCCAATTATTTTGAGCAAAAGAGCTAATGTTGATTAACAACATAGCTGATAAAATAAGTATGTTTTTTTTCATATTGTTTTATTTAAAATTGTTTTTACTTTTTTACTAATTATTGACTAATGCTATAACCTCTTCGATACTTAATTTAGTGTAAATACAAACACCCATTGAGCTGGAAGATGAAATCTCCGTATGTATACAAGTTACAGAGTTGTCTCTATCCATAGCTTTACTAATTGTTGTAATTCGGTCAGCATTAAGATATATTACTTCATATTTGTCTGCTCCCGCTAAGTACCTACCGGTAATTTGAATAATTTTCTTGGCTAGATAATTTAATTCGTGTTATTTAATTTATAATAAATGATTTATTACTCTATATGACGATGGATTTATTTCATGTTTTCAATTTCGCTTGTTTTAAGTACAATTGAGCGAATAATATCATCAAATTCTTGTGCGGCAATTCTCAGCCTGGAGAGCACTTCAGAATTGATTGGATCGTTCGGCACACTAAAATTAAATAAACTTATTAAACCTTGAATGCTGGATACGGGCCTACGAACCTGATGCGCTTGTAAGAATGCTATTTCGAATAGCTTTTCATTTTGCAATTTTATTTTGTGTTCGATTTCTTCTTTTTTTCTTTTTGCGTTAATTTCTTCTAAGGCGCGTATTATCTTAGGCACCAAAGAAAATAATTTATCTTTTAAAATGTAATCGGTTACGCCATCTCGGATAAGCTCTACTGCATTTTCATCGCCAATTGTTCCAGAGATAATAATAAAAGGTGTTTCAGGCGATTTTTCCTGTTTGATCCGAAAAGCACTAAGTCCATCAAAGGATGGTAATGAGAAGTCTGATAAAATCAAATCTGGTTTGAAGTTTTCAATAGCATATTCATACTCTGAACGTGTTTTAACTAATTCTGAGGTAAAAGTTAATCCGGATTTCTTTAATTCACGTTGAAGCAAATCAGCATCTATCGAATCGTCTTCAAGGATGAGTATTTTTAAAGTTGTCGCCATTTATTATTTTCTCTGTTAATCATATAAATCCGGCTTACTAGTTTTGTCGTATGCCAATCACTAAAATATCGTCAATCTGTTCATCATCACCTTTCCATTTTTCAACAAAATCATTTAAGTATTGACCCTGTTGATCCATTGTTTTATCTTGAATGCTAAGTAAAATCTGTTTAAACCTTCTAGTTGTTATTTTCTTTTTTCGTTCACCACCAAACTGATCGGCAAAACCATCAGAAAAAATATAAAATGTATCACCAGCATTTAATTTTTTTTCATGA
>CAIXIP010000159.1 GCA_903919535.1 uncultured Bacteroidota bacterium
CGACAGTGGATTAAAAATGTTAGCGGACAAATTAAAAGCAATTCCTGAATTTAGTATTGTTCAAAAGCAAGTAAAGATAAACGCTCTAAAAAGGGTAGAAGGAATAATATCTGCTGATAATACTGAAGTAGCAAAAGGCTTAATAGGACTGAATAATGACGTCTCTTTGCCGGATATAAACTCTGACAAAATAATAAGCAGTCAAAATTTAAAGAAGATGGAATTTAAGGCATTGAATTTTCAAGGGAAATGGAATACGCTTTTTGGTTTTCCATCCATTAATTTTCATTGCGTGATACATGGAATGTCAGGCGAAGGGAAATCTACTTTTGCCATACAATTTGCCAAATACCTTGCCGATAGCTTCGGAAGAGTAATTTATATCAGCGGTGAAGAGGGCTTTTCAAAAACTTTCAAGGATAAATTTTCAAACAACAATGCCGAATCGAAGTTTTTGGATGTTGCAGATTTACGGACTTTTGATGATCTTAATCGAGAAGTACCACCGGAATCCTACAACTTCATTTTTATTGATAGCCTCGACAACATGAAAATTGATGCGGATAAAATGAAGAAAATCAGGATACGGTATAAAAATTCTGCACTCATTACAATTTCTCAATCAACTAAAGATGGCAAAATGAGAGGCTCTTATGAGATTGTCCACGACTGCGACATAGCGGTTAAAGTGGAAATGGGAGTGGCTTCAACTACCAAAAATCGTTTTATGGAAAAAGGAATGACATTTAATGTGTTTGAGGATAAAATAAATTAGATTTGTATAGACACACTCAGATTATTTTATTCAGAAATGCAAAATAATAGTCAAAAACAGGAAAATTAGGTGATCTATAAAATTTTGACTCCGGTCGCACTGCCCTAGCCGAAGGAGGTCAAATAAGGGCGAATCTGTGCTTCGCTCGCAACTAATTGAAAAGAAATATTCATTATCTATGCCTATTCTTATAGTTTAATTTAATAATTAAAGGTAAAAGTATCAAGCTTTGAATTTGTCTTAATTCTTGGAATGAAAGGCTCGTTAAATCACCTTTTTCATAAATGACTGAGTAGTTTAAAATTCTACGAATAATTCGTGATTTCAAAACATTTTCAGGGACTTTATTCAATTCCAATTTTTCGACACCTTTCATGTGCTTAATTCTGGACAATTTTCACCTCTTTTAGAATGTCTAAAATAATAGGCTTTAAACCACTAAAGAAAAACTCTACTGCAATAACCATAACAATCAAACCCATTAATCTCATCATAACATTAATTCCTGTCTGCCCCAATATTTTCATGATTTTTGACGAACTATAAAGAACCAAATATGTTATTAGCATAATTAAAACTATAGAACAAAAAAGAATAGCTTTCTTTTGCAGACTATTTGCATCTTCCATTAGCACTATAGAATTTGTGATTGCCCCCGGACCGCAAATCATCGGTATTGCCAAGGGTGTAACTGATATATCATTTACATAACTTTTTACTTCAGAGTCTTTAATTTTTACTTGCCCCAATCTTGCTTGAAGCATATCCATACCCATGATAAAAAAAATAACACCACCAACTATTCTAAAACTATTCACAGAAATTCCGAAAAAATTAAATAATAGTTGACCGGAAAGTGCAAATGCGATTATCGTGAAAAGAGATATAATTGAAGCTTTTTTTGCAGTTCGATTTCTTTCCACATCAGATAAATCCTTTGTCATTGTCATAAAAACTGGCATTGTGCCAAGAGGATTTATTAATGTGAAAAAGGAAGTAAAACACAAAAGTCCAAATGAAATAGTTTCGGTCATTTAATTATTTATTACAATGTTTAATAATTTTAATATTATGGTTATTCTAGTATTACTTTTTCAATTTTTACTTTAGAATACGAGTCTGTTATTTTTATATAATAAATTCCTTTATGTAAAAAAGAGAGATTTAATGATTCCGTATTATTTGGTTTTTTTATAACAATAAGTTCCTGTCCCAGTATATCCAGCACTTGTATATTTTTTAATTCAATTAATGACTCAATTGTAATTTTGCCAATAGTAGGATTTGGAAATACATTGATTTCGATGGAATTATTAAAATTATCAGAAATAGAATTAATTAATGAAACATTATATGCTAAGGTTCTAAATTCACAATTATTTATGTCGTATACAATAGCTGTATAATTTCCAGTTTGATAAATGTTCAAAGTGCCTGTGTTTGAAGCAAGAAAGACATCATTTAAATACCAATTACAAACACTATACCCGCTAATAGTTAAGGTATTTCCAAATCTATTAATAATCGGTGTTATTGTTTGGAGGCCTGTGAAATTAAGGCTATCGATAACCGTTTGAAAACCTATGTTTTTAAATAATGAATCAATACTTGAAGGTATACCAAAAGGAACGTAGGTACTTTGTATAGGAGTAGTTTTAAAAATCGTTGAATAAATTACGTCCGCTGTAAGCGAAGTGCCATTTAATCCAGGATGTACATCGTCTGTATCCCATAAATTGACACTAGGATAGTTTGCAATTATACGCTGCCAAGCTGGCCCAATTGGCGCAATTATTTGACCAGCTGTATCTAATAGGAATTTATAATTATTGTAAATTTTATCTATTAATCCACTACCAGTACTGGCATAAGGGGGATAACCAGTTTTGGGCCCCCACCCAGCAAACCAAATCATTTTTGCACATGGGTGATAAAAAAGTAAAGAGTCTCGAATTTTTAAATGCCCTTCAATTACTAGACTAGTGGCAGGAAATATACCATAATTATAAACGAATCTTCCTTGATTATCTTGCAGAACTAAATAATCCCAATCATTATTTTTGATTAAACTATAAACTATTGGATTGAACATATGCGCAGAAGTTCCTTGTGAAATGTCGCCTACAGAAATGCCTCCGGGCATGTGTGCTGCAACTACAACGGGTTTATTCGAACCTTGTGCCAATTGACTAAAAACTGTGGGCAAATTGAAATTACTTGTAAAACTATTTCCAATAAATAACACTTTCATTGTGTCAGGAGTTTGTGCCCAAGAAAGTTTAAAAGCTATAATAAGGCTTAAGAAAATTAAGTTGCTTTTTACCGCGATAATATTCTTCATTTTCGATTTATTATTATGCTAACAAATTTGCAGTTTAAAGAATTTGATTGTAGCCTATAACTTGCTCTAAGGCTTGAGATACAGGTTGCAACCAACTTTGTAAATTAATTTATTCATGTTTCATTTTAACTCCATAAAACAACCAAAAAATTAACGTAAGTGTTGTAATAATAGCTATGGTAAGCGGAAACCAAAATGATATTATTGCTAAAAGAGAATAAATGATAAAAGTAATATATCCATTTTGGCGGTTAATTTTAATTTGTGCAATTGCTTTTTCACTTTTAGCTAACTCATTGTTAAGTGCCGCTGCACTTAATAAAACCCAAGCAAGCCCTTGTATTGCTATTATTGCAGTATAAAGGATTACCGCTGGCGATGAATGGTTAGTTAAAAGGTGTTCGCCCAATAAAGATGTCGGAAAAGGTATAAATACTACGGTTAGCAACAAAAAACCGTTTGCATAAATAAATGTGTTAGACGATTTATTGATTAGCGTGAAACTGTTGTGATGATTCACCCATGTGATTAAAATAATTATGAAACTTAAAACAAAAGCAAATATTGATGGGGTAATATGCATTATTGCAAGCCATAAATCATCCGTGTTGGTTATTTCTATTGTCGTAGGTATTTTTATATCAATAATCAATAAGGTTAATGCGATTGCAAATACTCCATCGCAAAAAGCTTCTAATCTTGAGTTCGGATTTTCTGCTGTCATTTTAATTTGTTTTGATGTAAAAATAAATATGGTTTACAAATATGTGTTGGCAAATAAATTATCTTTTAAAGAGTAACATGCTTTGTTAAGTTCGGTATTTTTGTTTTTCTTATAATGTGACTGATAAGCCGTAAGTTAATTGGGCTTCATAGGGTAAAACACCTTTTGATTCAATGTTCTCGAATGTGTGTAAATAGTTTGCTTGAAGAGAAAAACGCTTGTTTATTTTAAATTCTAGTGTTAAATCGATTAAATAGGCATAGTCTATTGGTGTGCTGAATGCTTGCATCCAAAAAAATCTATACTCTGCTGTGAGTCTATCTTTCAGTATGGTGTTAAATCCATTGATCCCAGCCATTCCTTTCCAAGTATTTCTATTATTTGCACCCTTATTGTCAATTAAATCAAATTTACTGCCTTTGTAATTTGTTTGTTGATTGACACCTGCGAATAATATATTTACCCTTTGCTCCTTTTTATTTATTAATTTGTATAAAACGCCAACAGCAATTTCGTTTCTAAAATCAATTTGCCTAATTATATTTTTTTCGGTAAAGGTTCTAACAAAAGGACAAAAAGAGTTTTTCGGCTTTATTAGCAAAGTGTTTTCAAAACGAAAGTCGTTATAAACAATATATTTCTTGGAAGTTGCAGTTCCATATTGGTATGCGAAATTTGATATCAGTCCAAATGAATTTACAACCTTGGTTAGTTTAAGTTTATTGGTTAAGAGCGTCCTGGGCGAATTGCCATCGATGTATGACCCTGTGGCACTTAATTTAAAGTGCCACAGCGAGTCTAAATCATTTATATGAATTACCTGAGCATCTACTTTTGGTATAAAAATAAAAAGTATATAAATAATTAAATATTTATTTAGCATTCTTTGAAATTTATTAAAAATTATTCTTTCCAGTCTTTTACAGCATTTTTATAGTCTTTTGAAACACCCCAATGCGAAGTTAATATATATTCAACGTTTGGAATGTTAGTGATTTTTGAAATGGATTTTGTTGTCATTTCATGGTCTAGATCAAAAAACTTTACAGATTTCCCAAGTTTCCCATTGTGCAAACTCAAAATGTCGCCAGTAAATAAATATTTGTCATTTACTTGAAAACACATAGAACCGCTTGTATGTCCTTCAGTAAGAATACAATTTATTTTATGTGTACCAATTA
>CAIXIP010000160.1 GCA_903919535.1 uncultured Bacteroidota bacterium
CAAACAGTTTACGTGAATGACATACCCTCCAACCAGCTTGACAATTGGACTACCATTGAATCAGAAAGATTTAGCAATCCAGTGATGCGTTTGTTTCACACAGAATTAGAAGCTGTTTATGAAGAAAAAAACAGAGGGTTAGATAATGACGGAGAAAAATCATGGGAAGCATTATTTGAAGGATTATTTCCTAACAACACCTACGGTTCACAAACAACAATTGGGACAATCGAACATTTAAAAAATCCTTCTCTTACTGAAATAAAAAAATATTTCAACACATATTATGTTCCAAACAATATGGCAATATGCCTTTCGGGAGATTTTGATCCGGATGCAACTATTAAATTAATAGATAAAAAATTCAGTTCATGGAAAAGTAAACCAGTTCCAGTTTATCAACCATATATCGAAAACCCAATTGCCACTCCTGTTGTGAAAGAAGTTTTTGGACCCGATGCCGACAATGTAATGTTAGGATATCGCTTTTCTGGTGCTAACACCAAAGATGCAGATCTGCTGATGCTACTGAGTAAAATTTTATCAAATGGAAAAGCAGGATTGATCGATCTGAATTTAAATCAAAAACAAAAAGTTTTACAAGCAGGAGCATTCGATATGGAATTTAAAGATTACTCCTCATTGGTTTTGAATGGGAATCCGAAAGAAGGTCAAACACTAGAACAATTAAAAGACCTTCTGCTTGAGCAATTGAATAATGTAAAAAAAGGGAATTTCCCGGATTGGCTTTTAAGTGCAATCATTACCGATATGAAATTGCAACAAACAAAAATGTATGAACGAAACAGTCAACGCGCTGACGCATTTGTTAATGCATTTATTTCAGGAACGCCATGGAATGATCAAGTAAATACAATTGCTCGATTGGAAAAAATTACAAAACAAGACATCATTAATTTTACACAAAAAAACTGTACCGATAATTATGTTATCGTTTATAAAAGAACAGGAGAAGACAAAAACGTACAAAAAGTTACTAAGCCAACTATAACTCCGGTTCAGGTTAATCGCAACGACCAAAGTGCATTTGTAAAAAACATAATTAACTCTCCCGCTAAGGATATTGAGCCCGTATTTCTTGATTATCAAAAAGACATTAAACATCTTTCTGTAAAAAATAACGTTCCATTATTATATACAGAAAATACCGAAAACAAAACATTCGGATTGTATTATACGTTCGAAATGGGCACCGATAATAATAAACGCTTGGGTATGGCAATTGATTATTTAAAATATCTAGGAACAGAAAAGTATTCAGCCGAAGCATTGCAGCAAGAATTTTATAAGCTTGGTGTTAACTTTGGAGTGTATTCAAGTGCTGATCAAATTTGGGTTTATGTAGCAGGACTAACTGAAAATTTTGACAAAGCAACTCAACTTTTCGAAGACCTTTTAGCGAATGCAAAACCTGATGAAGAAGCATTGAAAAATTTAGTTTCCGATATTTTAAAAAAGCGTGAAGATGCGAAGTTAGATAAAAATGAAATTTTGTGGAGCGCACTTTCATCTTATGGAAAATATGGAAAAATTTCTCCTTACACAAACATTTTATCAAACACTGAATTACAAAAAGTAACGTCAAAAGAATTAATAGAAATTACAAAACAACTTACATCTTTTGAGCATGATGTACTTTATTATGGCAGCAACAAAAGCGAAGAAGTTATAAATGTATTAAACAAAAACATGCATTTACCTGCTACTCTTACACCTGTTCCAAAACCAATTAAATACAATGAATTGGAAGCAGGTTCAAATGTATATGTGGTAGATTACGATATGAAGCAAGCAGAAATAATTATGCTCTCAAAAGATGAATTATACAACAAAGACAATGTTCCATCTATACGCATGTTTAACGAATATTTTGGTGGTGGAATGTCATCAATTGTGTTTCAGGAATTACGTGAATCAAAAGCGTTAGCGTATTCTGTTTTCGCTGATTATTCTGTTTCAGATAAAAAATCTGACCCGAATTATGTGTTTTCTTATATTGGTACACAAGCAGATAAACTGCCTGAAGCGATGGCAGGAATGATGGAATTGATAAACAACATGCCTGAGTCTGAAAATAATTTCAAGGCATGTAAAGAAGCAATTACACAAGGTATACGAACAGAAAGGATTACCAAGGAAGGTATTCTGTTTAACTACAAAAATGCGCAACGATTAGGATTAAATTATGATATTAGAAAAGATATTTTTGAAAAAGTTCCAGGTATGAAATTCGAAGATGTTAAAGCATTTGAATCAAGCCATATTAAAAACAAAAAATATACGGTTCTTGTTCTTGGGAAAAAGGAAAGTTTAGATATGAAAACGCTTGAAAAATATGGCAAAGTAAATTTCCTTTCACTGGAAGATATTTTCGGCTACTAAAAAATTATGATCGCGAATAGAGATGAGTAGTTAACTCATTCTATTCGCGATTTTTTACTATATAAATTTCACAATAACTATAATTTTTTTCAAATCGTTTTAGTAGCTCCCATTTTTTTGAACTTTTAAGCTGTTCAATTGTTTCGCTTTTTTCAAAGCTTGTTTGTATTAGATATTCCGTTTCATTTGTTGCTTCCTCCTGAACATTTTTAAATATCCTTTCCGGCAAAACATATCCGGCATATTTATCTGTAAGATAAGTCCGCATTAAAAAATTGGCATTGATATTTTTGTCCTGCAAATGTTCGGCCTGGCAGTAATTTGTCATTTCAAGGCTCACTTCAACTGCATCCACATAACTTAAAGAATGATCGCTTACGTGCTTTTTATCAAAACAAAAATACCCCCCCACGCCAACAATTGATAAAACAACAGGATAGATAATTCTGTTTGCATCTGAAAATATTTCGATTAAGAAAAAAGAAAAAATGATTACAAATGGGGCAAAAATAGAAAGCAAATAACGAGGTGAATAAAAATTAGCAGAGCTGAAAATCAAATAGAAGATAATATAAATACTGAGCAAAAAAATTATTTTTGATTTCGTGGATGTCAACTTGTTTTTTTTAATAAAAAAGAAAATTACTAGACAAGCTATCAAAAGGAATGATAATAAATTGCGGCCTTGATAAATAAATAGAAAAGCAGAATAATTTTTAAATTTCTCAAAGATCGTAGTCATCATAAAATTATCGCCATTTGTATATAGTGGCAAAAAGAAATATCCTGTTTTAATTTTTTGCAGAATAAAAAACACGGATGATAATAGAATTGGGGCACCAATAAAAATTAATTTCAAAAGATCATTTTTGAAATTAAATTTATTTTTTTTAATCACAAAGACTTCAATCAATTGCCAAAAACCGCAGCATAAAACAACAACTATTCCTGATTCTTTAGTCAATAACAAAAATGTTCCGAAAATCAAATAGAGCCATCTGTTATTTTTTAAAAAGCAATAGATCGTTAAAAGACTAAGCAAAGCAACCATCATTTCAGGAAGCAATAACGCTGATTGTGCTAAAAATAATGGTTGAATAAAAAGAACAGAAGAAGCAATAATTGCAACTTTCTCAGAAAAAAAAGTCAGACAAAATAAATATGTTACAATTAACAATAAGATTGAAATCAATAAAGGGAAAAGATGACTCGCTGCTATACTGTTTCCGAGTAGATGCATTGCTGAGGCATTCATAAAATGAAAAAACAAAGGATGTCCTCTTGAAATATCGAAAGGAATGGCGCCAGGCAATAAACTTAGTCCGTTTTCATACATCAAGTGCACTGCAGTTGAGTATGGCCATGCTTCATCCCAAAAATAAGGCAAACTTAAAGATGGGACTTTTAGTCCAATCAGCAGCAATATCAAGGCAATTAAAAATATGAATCCCTTATTTTTTTGCATTATTTTCGTCTTAAACCGAATACTAATTTTTCTACCCAGATCACAAATGTAGTATTAAATCTTTCACTATAATTAGCACCCCACAGCTCATTTACACTGATTTGATTGATTATTGGATAAAATGCTGACGAATGTCAGTTTGCGACATTCGTTCAAAATCTTATATTTGCATCTCTTAAAAAAAACACAGAACTTTTAACTTTCAACTTAAAACTATAATTAACATGAGCAAAATTAAAGTAAACAACCCTGTTGTTGAATTAGATGGCGATGAAATGACACGCATCATTTGGAAATTTATTAAAGATAAATTAATCCTTCCATACCTTGACCTGGATATCAAATATTATGACCTTGGACTTGAACATCGTGATGCAACAAATGATCAGGTAACTATAGATTCAGCTGAAGCAATAAAAAAATACAACGTAGGTATCAAATGTGCTACTATCACTCCCGATGAAGAGCGTGTAATAGAATTCAAATTAAAGCAAATGTGGAAATCACCAAATGGTACAGTTCGTAACATTTTGGATGGAACAGTATTTCGTGAACCAATCGTTTGTAAAAATGTTCCTCGTTTAGTTCCAAATTGGACAGCACCAATCTGTATTGGTCGTCATGCATTTGGTGATCAATACCG
Organism: uncultured Bacteroidota bacterium; assembly: GCA_903919535.1. Classification (GTDB taxonomy): domain Bacteria; phylum Bacteroidota; class Bacteroidia; order 2-12-FULL-35-15; family 2-12-FULL-35-15; genus 2-12-FULL-35-15. Next base: position 4,512 of record CAIXIP010000160.1, read on the forward strand.
TGCAACAGATTTTGTAACAAAAGGAAAAGGGAAATTAACAATTAGTTTTACTCCTGAAGATGGAAGTCCTGCTCAATCTTTTGAAGTATTTAACTTTAAAGGTGATGGCGTTGCAATGGCAATGTATAATACTGATGAATCTATCAAAGGTTTTGCTCACTCTTGTTTTAACACGGCACTACAAAAAAAATGGCCTTTATACCTTTCTACTAAGAATACCATTTTGAAAAAATATGATGGTCGTTTTAAAGATATTTTTGAAGAAATTTATCAAGCTGATTACAAAACAAAATTTTTAGCAGCTGGTATTGTATACGAACACCGTTTAATTGACGACATGGTTGCATCTGCTTTAAAATGGAATGGCAATTTTGTTTGGGCTTGTAAAAATTATGATGGAGATGTTCAATCAGATACTGTTGCACAAGGCTTTGGTTCATTAGGTTTAATGACATCTGTACTTGTTACTCCTGATGGAAAAACGATGGAAGCTGAAGCGGCACATGGAACCGTAACACGCCACTACCGTGAACACCAAGCAGGCAGACCAACATCAACAAATCCAATAGCATCAATTTTTGCCTGGACACGTGGATTAGAATTTCGCGGTAAATTAGATAATAACCAAGAGTTGATCAATTTCTGTCACGCACTTGAAACAGTTTGTGTTGAAACTGTTGAATCTGGTAAAATGACTAAAGATCTAGCGGTTTGTATTCATGGCAACAAAGTAAATCATGGCGAACATTATTTATATACCGAAGAGTTTTTAAATGCGTTGGATGCTAATTTACAAGCAAAACTTGCTAAAAAAGTAACAGCTTAAAATTTAAATCTGTTTTTAAAAAAAAGCAATTTCATTAAAATGGAATTGCTTTTTTTATACTTTTGCTGTTCAAAATCATAAAAACAAGAAAAATGGGATTAGTTTCAGAATTTAAAACCTTTGCAATGAAGGGCAATGTAGTTGACCTTGCCGTGGGTGTTGTTATAGGCGGTGCTTTTGGTGGCATTGTAAAATCATTGGTAGATGACATTCTTACTCCAGCAATTTTGACTCCTGCTCTAAAAGCAGCTCATTTAGCTGATTTAAGCCAACTCGTAGTTCCGGGCACGGCAATCAAATATGGCAATTTTATTTCGCAAATAATTTCATTTGTTCTCGTTGCGATTGCTTTATTTATGGTAATAAAGGCAATGAATGCGGCAAAAAAGAAGGAAGATGCAGCTGCAGCTCCTGCCCCTCCAGCAGGGCCAACTCAAGAACAATTGCTTACTGAAATAAGAGATCTATTAAAAAAATAATAAACGATTAAAAATGAAAAATATCACACTATTTGTGTTTGCCTTTGTAATCACATTATCATCTATTGCACAAAATCCTGACACTGCAAAATCTGCCCCAAAGAACTGGAAAAAAGGTGGCATTGGTGGAATTAATTTTTCACAATCAAGCTTTACTAATTGGGCTGCCGGAGGAGAAAATTCACTCGCACTTACTGCTCTTTTGAGTTTTCATGCAAACTATAAAAAAGAAAACGCCTCCTGGGATAATTCACTTGACCTCGCTTATGGAATGCTTCAAACAGGTGTAGCACCAATGCGAAAAAATGAAGACAAGATTGATTTCTCTTCAAAATACGGGCATTATGCATTCTATAAACATTGGTATTACTCTGCACTAGTGAATTTTAAAAGCCAGTTTGCCGATGGATATAATTACCCAAACGATTCAACTGTAATTTCACATTTTATGGCACCAGGATATTTATTAGGCGCTCTTGGTATGGATTACAAAACTGCTGACAACAGTTTTTCATTATTCTTGTCTCCATTAACATCTAAAACAATTTTTGTGAATGACCAAAAGCTAGCAGATGCTGGTGCTTATGGTGTTGTAAAGGCAAAATATGATAGTGTGGGAGGTGTATATATGTTGGTTGAAAAAGGAAAAACGGTGAGTAGTTTATTTGGAGGCTATTTAAAAATGACATTTAAAAAAGATATTTTTAAAAATGTAAACCTTGCAACTAAATTAGAATTGTTCAGTAATTATTTAAAGAATCCACAGAACATTGTCGTTAACTGGGAAACATTGATTGGATTAAAAGTAAATAAATATATTTCTGCAAGCGTTAGTACAAACCTTATTTATGACAATGACATTCCTGTTCCTGTAAAGCGAGAAGTGAATGGCGTTAAGGTTGATGGAACAGGCCCTCGAGTTCAATTTAAAGAAGTATTAGCTATTGGAATTTCATATAAATTTTAATATTAAAGTTATATTTTAAAAATCCTCTTCGATTACGAAGGGGATTTTTTATTTTTATACCATTGAAAACAAAAACACAAAGGGATAAACAAATAATTGAGCTAACACAAATTCCTGGCGTTGGCATCTCTATTGCCAACGACCTAATAAACATCGGCATAGTTTCTATTAATAACCTAAAAAACAATGATCCAGAATGGCTTTATCATCAATCGAATAATTTTGCTGGAGTAATTCAAGACAGGTGTTTACTCTACGTTTTCAGATGCGCTGTTTATTATGCAAGTGAAACAAATCATAATAAAGAAAAATTAAAATGGTGGAATTGGAAGGATAAATAACAATGGTGTTATATTTGCTAAATACTAAATAATGAAAAGATTCATCACAATCATAATTGCATTATTCTTCGCAAGTTCATTGTTTTCTCAAGAAACAAATGAATCAAACAGAGGCACTATAACTGTTCAGAAAAGAGGAACGTTATCCAAAATTCAATTTGACGATGTAAATTATCGTTTGATAGGTATTGATCAATATGGAAATGTTTTAGACAGTGCCGTTTTAGAATTTCAAATGTCCGTTACAATTAAAGGTGTATTTTATGCCGAACAAACAGTTGGATCAGCCCTCACTTACAAAATGCAGCAGCAACTTGGCAGATGTGATCGTTCCTCAAAAATATTTTTCGATAAAATAAAAGCAAAAGATCAAAATGGAACTGTAGTTGAAATGCCCAAATTTCAATATAGTTTTGGTTACAGGGATGAGAATAACGAGTAATCTTACTCGAAAAAATCTTTATTGAAATTTACCAGATACAATTTTTGCGAAGCACGAGAAACTGCCGTATATAGCCACCTTAGATATTCCGTATTAATCATTTCATCAGTTAAATACCCTTGCTCCACAAATACACATGGCCACTGTCCGCCTTGAGCTTTATGGCAGGTTACAGCATAGGCAAATTTTACTTGCAAGGCATTAAAAAATTTATCTTCTTTAACTGCCTTTAATCGCATCCCCCTGTCTGCTATATCACTGTAATCTGCAGATACGGATTCATATAACTTTTTATTATCGGCTTGAGATAAAGCAGGCGACTCACTCATAACAGTATCTAAAAGCATGCGCACATCTAATTCTTGTTCGTCAGGATAATCAATCATTCTTATACGTACATCGGCAAAACGAAATCCGTGCATTTCCTGAATCTTTCCTACATGAACTAATTGAATAATATCGCCATTAGCAATAAATCCGGCTTTAGATTCTTCAGGCAACCAGAAATAATTATTCTTTACTACCATCATGTAATCGCCTGTCGACAATTCATTTTCTTGCCAACGAATACGCACACGAATCTGCTGATTGAAAATATTCGCACGCTTATTTGACCTGCAAATAACCATTGTTTCTTCTGCTCCATAATTGCTATATGCGCTATTCAATGCATCTTCCAACTCATCACCACCAAGTCGGATAATATCTTTAAAATTCTCAACATCAAAATGTGGTTTTAAATTCCTTTGATCTTTAATTTGATTTCGAATACTAGTTGCATTGGATAAAATTCCCGAATTTTCATTTTGCCTTAAAACCTCTGTTAATTCGTAATAATCAACAGGAAAAGAAAACGAAGCCTTTAAAAACTCAATATCCAAAGCCGGACTTACATCCAAGCCTACTGGTGGCAACTGGGCGGTATCCCCTATAAAAATTAATTTGCAATTTGTGCCATTAAAAACATATGAAATAAGATCATCCAACAAACTACCACCACCAAACATTCCACCATCATTCAATCCTCCCGAACTTGAAATCATCGAAGCTTCATCGACAATAAAAATGGTGTTAGTATGCAAATTTTGTTGCAATTGAAAAGCTAGTCTACCATCTGAATTGGGCTTGCGAAAATATATTTTTTTATGAATTGTAAATGCCTGCTTTTTCGTATAATTTGAAAGCACTTTAGCGGCTCTTCCAGTTGGAGCAAGCAATACTGTTTTCCCATTTAAAGCAGGTAAACTTTGCACAAGTGAACTAACAATAGTTGTTTTTCCTGTTCCAGCATAGCCTTTAATTACAAAAATCTGATCTGAATTTTTTCCTAAAATGAACTCAGAAAGTTTACTCAATAAAGTGCTTTGTCCACTTGTTGCTTCAAATGGAAAATGCTGTAATAAAATTCTTTTGAATTCTTCTTGATTCATTGATGGTAAAGATAATCAAACCTTCCAATAAAAATTTGCTACTTATAAAGGCCATTGCAAATTCAGATTTCTGAATATGTATTGCTGGACAAAAAAAAAGTATATTTGTGTCTATTATGACCAGCACCTTAAAAAATAAAATATCACTTATAAATTCGTTTATTGATGAAGCTTTTGATGTCAAGAAAACAACATCATTTCAACTTATCATTCAGATTGGTATTGATGGGGTTTTGCTCGCTGTAAATGAAAAAGACAAGCATAAATACATCGCGTTTGAAAACTATACGTTCCAAGACATTTACAATTTCGATGCAATTGAAGACTTATTAGATGAGCTTTTAAAAGAAAGCAAGCTACTGAATCACAAATACAAAACGGTTACCTGTTCAATAATAAATAATCTTTCTACATTGGTTCCAAATGCACTTTTTGAAGCTGATAGCATTAGGAAGTATTTGAAATTCAATTCCACATTGGAGGGAAATGAATTTATTATTGCCAATGATCTAAATAGTATTGAATCTAAAAACATTTTTGCATTGCCATTCAATCTAAAAGTGAAATTAGATTCCTTGTTTAACAACACCCGTTACCACCACTTCTCGAGTGGATTGATCGATAGCATTTTGGTTCAGAATAAAAACCAAACCAGCAAAAAATTGTTTGTGCATGTTCAGTCAACCCATTTCGAAGCAATAGTTGTAGATGGAAACAAGTTGCTTTTTTATAACACTTTCAATCATCATTCGGCAGAAGATTTTATTTATTACTTACTATTTGTTTGCGAGCAATTGCAACTGAATCCAGAAAAAGTTGAGCTTGTTTTTTTAGGGGAAATTGTAAAAGAATCGGCAATTTATGCTATTGCACAAAAATACATTCGTAACATTAAATTTGGCGAACGAGCTGATAATGCTGATTACAGTTATCAGTTGCAAAACCTGCCAAAACATTTTTACTTCACGCTCTTTAACAATTATTTTTTATAATGCGTATCGTTAGCGGAACTCACAAGGGAAGAGTTATCCACCCTCCCAAAAACCTGCCTGTTCGACCAACAACCGATTTTGCAAAGGAAAGTCTATTCAATATCCTCAACAATCATTTTGAATTTGATGGGTTAAAGATCCTGGACCTGTTTTGCGGAACAGGTAACATTTCATACGAATTTGCTTCACGCGGATGTGGTTCTATTACTTGCGTTGACAGTCATTTTCATTGTTGCGATTTTGTAAAAAAAACAAGTTCCACTTTTAAAATGGAACAAATTAAAGTTATCAAATCAGATGTTTTTTCTTTTCTGAAAAATGGAGGCAATCAGTATCATATTATTTTTGCTGATCCACCTTATGATATGGAAAATTTCAAAACAATACCCGAACTTGTTTTTGAAAAATCTTTATTAAAACCAGATGGTTGGCTTATCATTGAACATGGACCGAACACAGACCTTTCCAGCCTCGAACATTTTACCGAACACCGTAAATATGGGAATGTAAATTTTTCAATTTTCGTGAATGCTTAAGCTATTCTCATTTATTCGTAAATTCGTATCAAAATCTTAATTTCAATGATCATGAAAAAACGCATCGCCATCTTTCCCGGGTCATTCGACCCAATCACCAAAGGACATGAAAGCATTGTTAAACGAGCTCTTCCTTTATTTGATGAAATAATAATTGGCATTGGAGAAAATATCCATAAATCTTATTACTTTCCGCTCGAAAAGCGTAAACAATGGATAAAAAAAGTGTTTAAAGGCGAATCAAAAGTACGTGTTGAAAGTTATACAGGTTTAACAATTGAGTTTGCTAAAAAGATGAAAGCAAATTATATCCTACGTGGATTAAGAACTTCAGCCGATTTCGAATTTGAAAAAGCTATTGCTCAAAACAATAAAATAATGTCTCCTGCAATCGAAACTATATTTATTCTTCCTACCCCAGAACTTTCAGCAGTTAACTCAACTATTGTTCGGGATATTGTTAGAAATGGTGCTGATGCCAGTCATCTTATCCCAAAAGGAATCAACTTAAAAGGTTAACAAAAACAATATTCAGGCAAAGTTTTTGTTATTATGTTAATCAAAATTATTATGATGCAAAGATCACTAGCTATTACTTTATTTATTTTATGTTTCAGTTTTTCATATTCTCAAAATGTGAAAATAAATGGCGTTGCTAAATCATACGAAAACAAAGAAATTGGCTTATGGGTGAATAATGATTTTATTTCTAAAACTCAAAAACAACTTACCTATTCAGCTATTGATTCAGTCGGTAATTTTTTATTGGAATTTAACAGTAGAGAAATTCAATACGTTACCTTAAAAATTGAAAAATGCATTGCATCAATGTATATAGAACCTAATGCAAACTATGAAATAATTATTCTGCCTCCAGATTCTACTACCTACCAAAATCCAAACATTGAGCATGATGTAAAAATATCAATCAAGTTGAAGAGCAAAACCGAAATAAATGCATTAACAATGGATTATGATAAACGTTTCGATGATTTTTTAAGCGTAGATTATAAATCCTTTGTGAGCAGAAGGTCTAAGCCTGAAATAGATTCATTTAAATTGACAATGCTTGATTATTATTCTACTGTCAAAAACCCGTATTTCAACTCTTATATAACTTATACAATAGCTGCTTTGGAAGAAAAAACAAATGTTAGCAGTAAAAAATTATATGAAAATTATCTACAAGGAAAACCTATCGTTTATAACAATCCCGAATACATGAATTTTTTCGATGCTTACTATAAGCAGAAACTTCAAAACTATTCGCTCACCAAAGAAGGCGCATTATTAAAGTTTCAAATTGACGGAAGGGGCAGTTTTGCTGGAACGATGGAGGTATTAAAAAAAGACGCATTTTTAAAAAATGACACTATCCGTGAATTAGTTGTATTAAAAGGATTATATGAAAGTTATTATGACGGAACATTTCAAAGAAAAAACATTGTACCTATGCTTCGTCAAATTGTAGCAGAAAGTAAAATTCAGGAACATCAACGAATTGCTCAGAACATATTGAATTCATTTTCAAAATTAAAAGTTGGAGGGACTGCTCCTTTCTTTGAATTGCCAGATAAAAATGGATTAACGCACAGCATCGATGAACTGCGTTCAAAAAAATATATTTATCTAATGTTCTTTGATAAAAACTGTACGGCATGTTTGCAACAAATGAAAATCATTCCTTCATTAAAAAAGAAATATGGCGGACAAATTGAATTTGTCAGTATTTCAACTGATAACAAAACAGCTGAACTGAAAGACTTTTGCACAAAAAACCCTAAATATGATTGGCTGTTCCTATATGACAATAGTGGTGGTGTTTTGAAAAATAATTATGAATTAAAATCTTTGCCAGCATACTTTTTAATTAATCCGGAAGGAAAATTTGTTCAAGTTCCTGCAGAAAGTCCGGATGAAGATATTGATCGTGCCTTTTTTGACATCACTAAACCTAAAGGCAAAATATGGGGTGTTGGGGATAAGAAAAACCGCTAAACAATTTCTTTCATAACTTCTTTTATTGATTCATAAGTATTGGCATATACCTTTTTCAATTTATTTTCAGCCAACCATTTTACTTCTGTAATACCTTCTTCTATTTGGGGAATTAATTTAGAATCATCTGAACAGGTCATTTCAAACCAATATGTTCTCTTTAAGATTGGCTTTTCTTCCATAAAGTAAGTATGGTAAGTAGAAGGAAGTTCTTTGCAAATTTTCAACTTTGTAATCCCGCACTCCTCTTCCACTTCTCGAATAGCTGCCTTTTTTACACCTTCTCCTTTTTCTATTTTCCCCTTTGGAAGATCCCATTTACCATTTCGGTAAATAAATAACCATTCTTCTTTGGGGTTTTTAACCAAGCCTCCAGCTGCTTCTATGATTCGGAATAGAGAACTAAAATAAGTATACAACTTCTTCTCACTTGTGTTAAAAAAATAGAGCGAATTCAAATCATTTCGATTCATTAATTCATCGTAATAAAAGCGCATTTCGTCAGATGAATTAATTGCAGTCAAAACACCCCCTTTAGCTAATTTGATAAGGTTTTTATCGTTAATCAAATAGATATTTTTGTCTTGAGAAAATATTTTTATCATTGCTTAAAAATTAAAATTAGTTAACTCCAAAACTAAATTGTTTAATATATTTGTGTGATGAAACAAAATGAAGAATGTGCTTTAAAAATTGCCGAATTCTTACTGCAAATTAAAGCAATAAAATTACAACCCAACAAACCTTTTACTTGGGCATCAGGATGGAAATCTCCAATTTACTGTGATAACCGTGTAACATTGTCGTATCCAAAGGTGCGCACATTTATCAGACAAGAATTTGTAAATGCAATAACTGAAAAATTCGGAAAACCTGATGTTATAGCAGGTGTTGCAACTGGTGGAATTGCTCAGGGAGCATTAGTAGCACAAGAATTAGGATTACCTTTTGTTTATATTCGTAGCGAAGCTAAAAAGCACGGCTTAACAAATATGATTGAGGGAGTTGTTGAAAAAGGGCAATCAGTTGTAGTTATTGAAGATCTTATTTCGACAGGAGGAAGTAGCTTAAAAGCAGTGGAAGCTTTACGTGAAGCAGGTTGCGAAGTAAAAGGAATGGCAGCTATTTTTACTTACGGATTTAAAACAGCAACAGATAATTTCAAAGCTGCAAAATGCAAGCTAGTTACTTTAAGTAATTATGAATTGCTTATTAAACAGGCTTTACAATCAAATTATATTACGGATAAAGATCTTAAGTCATTACAACAGTGGAGAGAAAACCCTGCGGAATGGATGAAATAATTCTCCCATAAATGCAATGAATTGAATTACAATCAGAAAATTAAACTTAAAAAAATCCAATATGTCATCTCTTAAATTAGAAAGCGAAATTGTTGAAATTGAAAATTCGGCCGAAAACATTTTCACTTATTTAAGTGATTTCAAAAATTTCGAAAAATTAATGCCGTCACAAGTTACAAACTGGACAGCAACAACTGATGAATGCTCGTTTACTATAAATGGAATGGCAACTATTGGAATGAAAATAGTTGATAAGTTTTCTCCCGTAAAAATCAGCATAACGTCTCATGGAAAGGTTCCATTTGAGTTCAAGCTTTACGTCCTCATTACAGTTATTGACCCTACGAGATGTAAAGGCCAACTAACATTTGAATCGGATATGAATCCTATGATAAAAATGATGGTTGAAAAACCGCTGGGTAATTTCTTTAATATGCTAGCGCATAAAATGAAGGATATTAAATAATTACAATATCGCTTTTTCTTACCTAAAGATATTTTGTTTTAATAACGTTAATATGGTGCGTGGTATGTCCGGCAATCATAAATAAAACAGAAAGAACAGTCATAATATTGCCATTCACATTTCCAACCTGACTCATTGTTTCCTTATCAAACTGTCTGAATAACGCTAAGTTTGCCCCACGAACAATTGCAAATTCATGCGCCAGGTCGTAAAGCGTTCTGTTTTTAAAATTAGCATTTGCCACATATGAGTTTTCATCAAATCCCGGCATAACGGTTTTATCTCTTCTTGCAAAACGCAAAGCTCTACAACCCAAAATCCGCTCCGTGTCAATGATATGACCAAGTACTTCCTTGATTGTCCATTTATCGGTTGCATAAGCGTAATTCTCTTTTTCCTCAGGTATCTCCGAAATAATGGATTGCATGTCGATAATTTGATTTTCCAACGCTTTTATAATGTCGTTTGATTTTACCAAATTAATATATGTAGTATAATATGCAGGATGCTCTGTTACTTGTGGTCTTTCCATGTTCTTATATTTTTTCTAATTCACTTTTTACAAAATCAGCAAGTTCCTTTACATAAGCTTGAGAGAAATTAAATTCAATCCCTGCAGCCTTATATAATTCAGGTATTGATTTAGTATAACCTAATGTCAATGCCGCTTCATAATTATTTAATCCTTGCTCGGGATTTCTTTTATAATTACGCCATACAGCAATAGCACCAAGTTGAGCCATACCATATTCAATGTAATAAAAAGGCACTTCAAAAATGTGTAACTGATTTTGCCAGCTGCGTGACTTTGCTTCTTCAAAACCTTTCCAGTCAATCACCTTACTTTGGAATTGACTAATAACTTTTTCCCAATTTTTCATTCGTTCGTCAACAGAATGTTTAGGGTTTTCATATATCCAATGTTGAAATTTATCAACTGCTGCAATCCAAAGTAACGTATTTAAGGATTTTTCTAATTGCTCTTTCTTTGCCCGCTTTAGATCATCTGGATTTTTGAAAAACACATCCCAATGTTCCATCGAAATTAATTCCATCGACATAGAAGCTAATTCTGCAACTTCAGAAGGAGTGCTTTTAAAATCAACAAGTTCAAGATTACGTGTAACAAATGAATGAATTGCATGTCCGCCTTCGTGCACCATAGTTACCAAATCGCGATGTGTTCCAACTGAATTCATGAAAATAAATGGAACACCAATTTCGTATAATGGATAATTATACCCACCAGGAGCTTTCCCTTTACGAGATTCAAGATCCAGGTGCCCCATCGTCTTCATGATCTCCAAATATTCGCCATAAGATTGACGAACTTTGTAAAAACACTCAATCGATTTGTCAAGCAATTCTGCACCACTCGTAAATGGTTTTAAGGCTGGCTTACCTTCTAAATCAACATCCGTATCCCAAGGTTTCAGACTCTCTAATTTGAGAGTTTTTTTTCTCTCCAGATCCGATGCCTCTGCTAATGGAAGAATTTCTTTTGCGATTGATTCATGAAAGTCGGTACAGTCTTTTACTGTATAATCAAAGCGACCTAATTCATCAAATTTATAATCACGATAGTTTGCAAACCCCGCATTTAAAGCAACCTGATTACGAAGTTCAATCAATTCAGAAAACAATTCGTTCAGTTTATCTTTCTCTTCATTACGTCTTTGTTGAACTTTAAAATAAATTTCTTCGCGTAAATTTCTATCGGTATCCTTTAAAAAACTTGCAGCTTTTTGTAACGTAATTTCTTCACCCTTCCACCCAATGGTCATGGCAGCAGCAATTGCTCCATATTTCTGTGATTCAGTCTGGATTTTTGTAAGCAATGGAATATTTTCATCACGATAAAGTTCAAGTGCTTTCTTAACTCCTCTTAAATAAATATGATATTTTTCTTGGTCAAGGTCTTTTAAATAGACTGATGCAACAAGCTTTTTATTAAGATCATTACTATAAGGAGCAACATGTGGCTCTATTTCAGTCACAAAAAAATTGTATGAATCCAACAACTCCTGATTAGTGGTATCGCAGGTCATTTTTATATAACGCCAAGCCATATCTTCACTCAATACAGCTTCAAGTTCACTTCTGTCTAACAACCATTTTTCGAGTTCGTTTGCAGAAGATATATTTCGTTCTTTGAGATCTTGAAAATAGGATTTTATTTTGTCCCATGAATCAATACATAATTCTTGGGGTAAAAAATTCCGGATAGGTTTAGTCGGAATGATAACTTGATTTGTTTTCATCGAATAATTCGTTGGGGAGTAGAAAAAGAAAAATAAAAAATCCGGTGCTTATGCAACTCCGGATTTTCTAACGCCTTGTACTTTAACTTTCGAGCTCGCTGTTTTAACAGGTTTTGAGCTGGTGTCTTTTAATTTCGTTTTGCTGGCTGCTTTTGCATCAGCTCCTGCTTTGATTTTTGTTTTTTCTTCAGACTTTTCTTCTTCGGTTTTTTCTTCCTTTTTTTCAAGCAAGCCTTCTTTTTGAAGAATGTTATACCAGCTAATTACTTTTTTTATGTCTGATGTATGAACTCGTTCTTCGTCATACTCGGCAAAAGCAGTTTTGAAATAACTTCTTAGTTCTGCGTCAGGGGATTTATGATTAATACATGGTGCACCTTTTTCCTTATCATAAATTTTTTGTAAAACATCTTTCAATGCTACATCATCTCCTGTTGAATACATGCTCACATCTTCCAAAGCACTCACACGATGAGTTGAATATGCCGGGATACGCTTTTTATCAATTAATGATTCTACTATTAATCCGTTTTTTGTTTGAGCTATTACTTTATAAAGTCCGCTCATTCCTGCAATTGAAATAATTCCGCTTAAATCCATAGTTTTTTTAGTTTAATGCACAAAGTTAAAAAATTATTAATAGCTGATTTAATTGAAAACAATCAAAATTTTATAAATCATAATTAAAGAGGTATTTATGTAATTATGAATAATTTACAAACCAGCATTTATCAAGTCTTTACTCAAAGAAAGGTATATTTTCCAAATAGTTATAATTATTGGTCGAATAATCCATTTGGCAACAAAAATGATTGAGTCCATTCGTAATCACCAAATATTTCACTTTAAAATTCATGTTGTACCGTGCCACCTGATCAAACACATCTTGAGTGATCTTTACTTCTGGAGCTTTACACTCTACCATTAAATAAGGAGTCCCACTTTTATCATACACTAAAACATCTGCCCGTTTTTGCAATTGATTATACTTTAAACCCATTTCCACAGCAATTAATGAGGCTGGAAATTTCTTTTCATGTATTAAAAACTGTAAAAAATTCTGACGCACCCATTCTTCAGGAGTTAGTATCACATATTTTTTTCGAATAGCGTCAAAAATCTGTGTGACTAGTCCTTTCTGCTTAAGTTTGAACTGATATGTTGGTAAATTAAGTGCTTGCATTGAATACCACGATAGTACGAAATATTTTTTCGAAATCGCACTTGTTTTTTATTAAAAATTTCTAACAAACCAAATAAACGCGCCATATTTTGTATTTTCGCTTGAATTTTAAATTCATTTTTTTACAAAACATTTGTTATTCGTATATTGTAAAAAATTCAGTTATAACAAAAACAATAAAAATCTGTAATTATAATACATGAAAAGCAAAGAAGAAATAGTACAAAATTGGTTACCTCGATACACCGGAACTCCATTAAATGAATTTGGAAAATACATTTTACTTACAAATTTTAGTAAATATGTAAAAATGTTTGCTGAACTAAACAATGTGAAAATTAACGGTTTGGATATGCCTATGCCAAATGCCACAGCGCATGGGATTACAATCATCAATTTTGGAATGGGGAGTGCAAATGCAGCAACAATTATGGATCTGTTAAGTTCAATTGAGCCGAAAGCTGTTTTATTTTTAGGAAAATGTGGTGGTTTAAAAAAGAAGAATGAATTGGGAGATTTAATCTTACCAATTGCTGCAATACGTGGCGAAGGAACATCAAATGATTATTTTCCAGCAGAAGTTCCTGCTTTACCGGCATTTAATTTACAAAAAGCCATCTCAACAACCATACGAAATCATAATAAAGATTATTGGACTGGAACGGTGTATACTACCAATCGTAGAGTTTGGGAACATGATGATGAATTTAAAGATTACTTGCGCAAGATACGTGTGATGGGAATTGACATGGAAACTGCTACTATTTTTACTACAGGATTTCATAATCATATTCCGACTGGCGCTTTGTTATTAGTAAGTGACCAACCTATGATAGTAGAAGGTGTTAAAACTGCTGAAAGTGATTTAAAAGTAACTCAGAATTTTGTTGATGACCATTTAAAAATTGGCATTGATTCACTCAATGAACTTATTAATAATGGTTTAACAGTTAAACATTTAAGATTCGATTAGCATTTAAAATTAATTCGCACAAATTTGTTTTCATAGCATATGGAATTTAATGAGATAATGTCGGAATTAAAAAAGAAGGTGTATCGCCCTGTTTATTTTTTAATGGGCGAAGAACCTTATTTTATTGATATTATTTCTGATTATATTGAGAACAATGTGTTGGATGAAATGGGTAAAGAATTTAATCAAACCGTTCTTTATGGCCGAGATGTAAATGCGTCTGATATAATTGGTGCAGCAAAGCGCTTCCCAATGATGAGCGAACATCAGGTGATTATTGTAAAGGAAGCACAGAATATTCGTGACCTTGTTGCTAAAGAAAAAGAAGGCGACAAACAAAAAGATAAGGAAAAAGCAAAATTACCTTTCGAAAGTTATCTAGAAAACCCACAAAAATCAACAATTCTTGTAATTTGTTACAAATACAAAACAATTGATAAACGCACCAGCATTGCAAAATTCATTGAAAAAAATGCGGTGCTTTTTGATTCAAAAAAAATATACGATAATCAGGTTCCTGCCTGGATCAATAATTATTTGCAAGGAAAAGAATTTACCATTGGTCCCAAGGCAAGCGCTTTACTTACTGAATATTTAGGAACAAACCTCAGTAAAGTTTCCAATGAGTTGGATAAATTAATAATAAATCTTCCTCAAAAAGCGGAAATCACTGTTGATCAAATCCAAGCGAATATAGGGATTAGCAAGGATTACAATGTGTTTGAATTACAAAATGCCATCGGTAAAAAGGAGGTTTTAAAAGCAAATCGTATCATCAATTATTTTGCTGCTAATGACAAAGAGCATCCTTTAGTAATGACCGTTTCTTCCCTTTACGGATATTTCTGTAAATTACTATCCTATCACTTTGTTACTGATAAATCAAAAGGAAGCATCGCTTCTGCATTAGGAGTCAATCCTTTTTTTGTGAGTGATTACGAACGTGCTGCAAAAAACTTTTCTGTAGATAAATTAAGAAGGATCTTTGCGTATTTACGCGAGTATGATCTTAAATCAAAAGGCGTGGAAACGGGTTCAGTTACAGAAGGAGAGTTGTTGAAAGAGTTGCTGTTTAAAATATTGCATTAGTATAATCATCCTTAATTATTTTTTAAATGAAAAAAGGCATCTACTGTTTAGAGGGTTTGTGGGCGCATGATTTAAAAAATAAATCGACCGTGCTTCCTATTTTGGAATTATTGGAAAAAGGTGGCATTTCTAATTTCATTCATCATACCTGTGCAACAAAAGAAGAACTAGGCTTTTTTCTTGAAAAATGGAAACAAAAAACCATAAAAAATAAATACCCAATTTTATATCTCGCGTTTCATGGTAAAAAAGGACACATTTATATTACAGACAAAACAACTCTTTCACTAAACGACCTTGCTGAAACTCTTGGCGATTCGGCTGATGGGAAAGTAGTATTTTTTGCATCCTGCGAAACATTAAATACCGGAGGAAGAACAATTCAGGCATTTCTAAAAAAAACAAATGCAATAGCGGCTATTGGCTATAAACAAGAAGTTGATTGGATGGTTGCTACAGCCTTCGAGCTTTTAGTTTTAGATGCACTGCAGCAAGATAAATTTGACAGCAAAGGAATCGAGAATATAGAACGAAAAATAAAATCAGAATATGGCAATCTTCACCAGATATTAGATTGCCGAATTGTTATAAATAAATACATTCATTTTCCTAGAAAAAGAACTACGTAATATCAATATCTTAAAAAATATTTTTTGTCATTTTGAATAAAAAGACGAATTTCAACAAAAAAGCTTCGCGTTATTCAGCATCATAAATAAAAAATCTTTACACATGAATCATTGGCTTGTAAAATCAGAACCGTATAAATACAGTTGGACACAATTCGTAAAAGATAAAAAAGCTGTATGGGATGGCGTCCGTAATTATTCCGCTCGAAACAATATGCGAGCTATGAAAAAAGGTGATCTTGTTTTGTTTTATCATAGCAATGAAGGACTTGAAATTGTTGGCATTGCGAAGGTGATTAAAGAAGCTTATCAAGATCCAACAACAGAAGATACAGCATGGAGCGTTGTTGAACTTGCACCATTTAAAGCACTAAAAAAAACTGTTACATTGGCGCAAGTAAAAGCTGATAAACAATTAGCCGATATTCAATTGGTTAAACAAGGACGTTTATCCGTGGCTTCGATAAAGCCTTTTGAGTTTGATAGGATTCTTGCGATATCAGAAAGTTAAAAAATATTATTCGAAGTAAAATAAAAAAAGGGAAGCAAAATGCTTCCCTTTTTTTTCGAAATAAAAATTTCAATTATTTTAATTTAAATGCTGCTTTCACTTTTGCAACATAATCTAATTTCTCCCAAGTAAACAATTCAACTTTTACTTTCTTTTCTTTTCCATCAGGAGTTTTAAAAGTTTTGGTAACAATTTCTGATTTACGTCCCATGTGTCCGTATGCAGCTGTTTCGCTATAGATTGGATTACGCAATTTCAAACGTTGCTCAATAAAGTATGGACGCATATCAAATACACTTTCTACCAATTTTGCAATTTCGCCATCGTTCATTTTTACTTTTGCAGTACCATAAGTATTCACATAAATACCCATCGGTTTTGCAACACCAATTGCATAAGACACTTGTACTAATATTTCAGAACAAACACCTGCAGCAACCATATTTTTAGCAATGTGACGAGTAGCATAAGCTGCAGAACGATCAACTTTTGAAGGATCTTTTCCAGAAAATGCACCACCACCATGAGCACCTTTTCCACCATATGTATCAACAATTATCTTACGACCAGTTAATCCTGTATCACCGTGTGGTCCACCAATAACAAAGTTTCCTGTTGGATTAATGTGGTAAGTAATTTTATCGTTAAATAATTTATGTAAAGATGATTTTAAATGTTTTTTAACGCGAGGAATTAAAATAGAAATTACATCTTTTGTAATTTGGACCTGCATTTTCTTTTGATCACCTTTTGTGAAATCATCATGCTGAGTTGAAATAACGATAGTATCAATACGTACTGGCTGATTGTTGTCGTTATATTCAATAGTAACTTGTGATTTTGCATCCGGGCGAAGATATTTCATTTGCTTGCCTTCTTTACGAATAGCAGCTAATTCTAACAATAATAAATGCGCAAGATCCAATGGCAATGGCATATAATTATCAGTTTCGCTAGTTGCGTAACCAAACATCATTCCTTGGTCACCTGCTCCTTGCTCTTCTTTTTTCTGTCTGTCAACGCCTTGATTAATATCTGAAGATTGCTCATGAATGGCAGAAAGAACGCCACATGAATCTGCTTCGAACATGTATTCACTTTTTGTATAACCAATTTTTTTGATCACATCACGTGCAATCGTTTGAACATCTAAATATGCTTTAGATTTTACTTCACCTGCAAGAATAACTTGTCCTGTGGTTACTAATGTTTCGCAAGCCACTTTCGACTGTGGGTCAAATGCTAAAAAGTTATCAATTAATGCATCAGAAATTTGATCTGCTACTTTGTCTGGATGTCCTTCCGACACCGATTCAGAGGTGAATAAATATCCCATCTACTATTTTTTTAAGTTTAATTTTTAAAATTTACGGACGCTAAAATACAATTAATTAATCAATCTGAAAATGAGATTGTCAGAAAAGATTCCTAAACAGAAAGGCATAATTTCTCAGATAATTTATAAAAGGAAATTGATTACCAGATTCTCACTCTAACATTATCTTCACGATACATTGCATCACTCTTCTTAATATTAAAAGCTTTGTAAAATGCATCAATATCTGATAATGGCCCATTAACCCTGAATTCAGAAGGAGAATGTACATCTGTATGTATTCGTTTTGCTAATGACGCATCAGTTCTGTTCACCATCCAGGCATATCCATAAGCAAGGAAATAACGCTGTTCAGCTGTATAACCGCCAATCAACTCATTTGATTGACCTTGCTTTGTTTTTCTTAGCGCTTCTAATCCCATGATAACACCACCCAAATCAGCAATATTTTCACCTTGTGTATTTTCGCCATTGAGATGAATACTATCCAGTACTTTGTAGTTATTATATTGTTCAACTATTAATTTTGTTTTTGCAATAAATTTTGCTCTATCTTCTTTTGACCACCAATCATTTAAGTTTCCATTCTCATCATATAAACTTCCTTGATCATCAAAGCCATGGGTGATTTCATGTCCAAAAGTGGAACCTCCTATTATGCCATACAAAACAGCATCATCAGGCATTCTTCCTTCAAATCCAGGAACTATAATATTACAAGCAGGAACAACAATTTCATTATTTGTAGGGTCGTAATAAGCATTGTATGTTTGTGGAAACATTTCCCATTCTGTTTTGTCAACAGGCTTACCATATTTATTTATCATATATTTATAATCCCACTTATCCACATTGATCATATTCTGCAAATAGTTGCTACGAGTAATTTCAAGGCTGCTCATATCTTTCCATTTATCAGGATAACCAACCTTCATATTAATTTTATTTAATTTACTCAAAGCTTTCTGTTTGGTAACATCACTCATCCAATTTAACTGCTTAATGTGCTCAGCATATACATCACGTATGTTAGTACCAATCTCTACTAGCTTTTCTTTTGTCCCTTTTGGTAAATACTCAGCAACATATACTTGTCCGATCAATTCACCCAACGAAGCATCTGTTCTCTCTACAATTGTTTTCCATCTTGGTTTTTGCACTGAAACGCCTTCTAATATGGTAGAGTAGAAATAGAAGTTTTGGTTTGCGATTTGTTTGTCTGAAAATGCTGCATATCTGTTTATTAAATTCCATTTCAGATAATTTTTCCAATCCCCTATTGAAGTAGTGGTGATAGTAGTTTGCAGTGCAGTAAAAAACTCGGGTTGCCCAACAACAACACTATCAATTTTTGGTAAGCCTAACTGAGTAAATGTCGTATTCCAATTTATTGCAGATGTAAGTTTACTCAATTGAGCAACCGACATTTTATTGTAATTTTTATATGGATCTCGAAGATCTTCCATCTTGCGACAAGCTTTTGCAAGTTTGGTTTCTAATGTTATTATCTCATCGCTGATCTTATCTGCATCCTCTTTTTTCGAACCTGTAATTTCAAACATTTTGCT
This sequence comes from uncultured Bacteroidota bacterium, assembly GCA_903919535.1. Classification (GTDB taxonomy): domain Bacteria; phylum Bacteroidota; class Bacteroidia; order 2-12-FULL-35-15; family 2-12-FULL-35-15; genus 2-12-FULL-35-15. The sequence goes on from CAIXIP010000160.1 coordinate 23,843, forward strand.
TACATGCTTAACATATTCTTTCCTGATCTTTGTTGTTCTTGGATCAGTATTAAAATAATAATCTCTATCAGGCAAACCCAATCTGCATTGGCCAAGAGCAACAATATATTGTGAACTTTTTTTCTCATCTTTTGAAACACCATAACTGAACATGTTGGAAACTTCCATTGTAAAGAAATGAGCAACCATAGCTGTCAAATCTTCATTTGTTTTAATTGCTTCAATTTTTGTAAGGTCATCTGTTAGCGCTAATATTCCTTTTTTTTCAATGGTTAAGGTATCCATCCCACTGAAATAAAAATCGCCAATTTTTTGTTTATTACTTCCTTTAGGAGCATTTGCCTTAGCAGATGATTCACATATTTTTTTTATTGATTCATTTATTGTATCTCCAATAGTTCTGAAAATACCATTACTACTTTCGGATGCTGGAATTGGATGTTTTTTAAACCAGGTGTTATTGGCAAACAAGAAAAAATTCTGACCCGGAGAAAATGACGAATCAATGTTTTCGGTTATTGGATCTCCAAAGAGACTTCCTGATTTTATTGTTGAGAATTTAAAAGCACTAAAAATTAGCACTGCTGCAGTTAAAAGAAAAAATAGTTTTTTCATAAATGATAGTTTTTTTGTTTAGACCAATGAGAAAAACTCTTCACTTCGGTCAGAATAAAGTTGCGTTTTATTTTGTTAAATTTTTAAATACATCTTCCAAGCGCTGTTCTTCTTTATGCAGTGTAAGAACAGCCAAATTATTTTGAACAGCATATTGAAAAACCGCAGGACGAATGTCTTTTTCGGTATGCGATTCTAATTTCCAGGTATTTCCACTGATGTTTTTTACATCGAAAACTCCTTCAATGTTTTTCAATGAATTTTGTTTTATTTCCTTGTCAAATTCAACAGTAACAAACTGAATATTTTTTGCCTGCGAATTCTGCAAAACAGAAGTAATATCATTCGCCACAATTTGTCCATTATTTACAATAATTACCCTATCACAAACCGCTTCTACTTCCTGCATGATATGGGTTGAAAGCATTACAGTTTTGTGTTTACCAACAGAAATGATAAGATTACGTATTTCAGCTAATTGATTTGGATCTAAACCCGTTGTAGGTTCATCCAATATCAAAACTTTTGGGTCATGAATTAATGCTTGTGCTAATCCTACACGCTGACGATAACCTTTTGATAGTGCTCCGATTTTTTTCTTCTGCTCCACCTGCAAGCCTGTCATTTCAATCATTTCAGCAATACGCGACTTTACATTTTTTAGATGATGCAAGCCTGCAATAAATTCCAAATATTCCTTTACATACATTTCCAAATAAAGCGGATTATGCTCAGGCAGATAACCAACATTTTTGCGAACTTCTAAGCTTTCTTCGGCCACATCGAATCCACAAACACTTGCTGTTCCCGAAGTTTGTGGAATAAAACACGTCAATATTTTCATCATTGTAGATTTCCCGGCACCATTTGGACCAAGGAAACCAACTACTTCGCCTGTATTTACTTCGAATGAAACGTCATTTAATGCATGTTGCTCACCGTAAATTTTTGTTATGTTGTTTACTTTTATTGACATCTATTATTTTTCGTAATTCGTAAAGATTCGTATTCGTAGTCACAAAGCTAATTCTTTTTGATAAATTTGATGCTCAAAAAAATGTTAAACGGTAAAATTGAATGAAGGGCGTTGTAATTAAATCGACAGGAAGTTGGTACACTGTTTTAAGTGAAAACGGTGTTGTGTTAGATTGCAGAATCAAAGGACTGTTTCGCATAAAAGGAATTAAAACAACCAACCCCATTGCTGTAGGCGACAATGTTGAGTTTGAGATGGAGAATGATGGAAAAGCAGTTATAAATAAAATTGCAGAGCGCAAAAATTATATAATCCGCAGGTCCATTAATTTATCCAAACAATCGCATATTCTTGCAGCAAATATTGACTCAGCGTTTTTAATTGTAACCCTCGCATTTCCCCGCACCTCAGCAGGATTTATTGATCGTTTTTTATTGACGGCCGAAGCGTATCATATCCCAACAAGTATTATTTTTAATAAAATTGATTTGTTTGAAGATGATGCTGTACTAATGAAAGAATTAAATGCTTTTATTGGAATTTATGAACGAATAGGATATAAATGCTATAAAGTTTCTGCCACAAAAAAAGAAAACATTGCTTTGCTTCAAGACTTAACAAAAGACAAAACCACTTTAATTGCAGGACATTCGGGCGTTGGCAAATCTACCTTAGTGAATGCTATGGATTCGAATTTAGACTTGCGCGTAGGAGAAATTTCCGATGCTCATTCAAAAGGAAAACATACCACCACCTTCGCAGAAATGCATCCTTTGAACTATGGCGGATTTATTATTGATACTCCTGGAATCAAAGAGTTGGGATTGGTTGATATGGAAAAGGAAGAAATTTCGGATTACTTTCCCGAGATGCGAGCCTTGAGAAACAATTGCAAGTTCAATAATTGTTTACATCTGAATGAACCGAAATGTGCAATTATCGAAGCTGTTGAAAAAGGAGAAATCGCAGCATCACGATACAACAGTTACCTAGGAATTATGAATGGAGAAGAGTTGGACATCGCATATCAATCCTGGTTTTAAAAGTAACATTAAGTATTTTTTTTAAAACTTTTCCCATGCGACTAATTATTCAAAGAGTTTCCGAAGCATCAGTTACTATCGATGGAAAAATAAAAAGTGCTATTGACTTAGGCTTGCTGATTCTATTAGGAATTGAAGACACTGACACAAACGATGATATTGAATGGCTTAGTGCAAAAACTACCAACCTCCGAATATTTAATGATGAAAACAATGTGATGAACCTTTCTGTAATAGAAGTGAACGGAGATATTATTTTGGTTTCACAATTCACTTTACATGCCTCAACAAAAAAAGGAAACCGACCATCCTATATTAAAGCAGCAAAACCGGAAATTGCTATTCCCCTTTACAAAAAAATGATTCTTCAATTACAAACTGATCTTGGGAAGCCGATACAAACGGGAGAGTTTGGTGCAGATATGAAAGTGAGTTTAATAAACGATGGACCTGTTACGATAAGTATTGATAGCAAGAATAGAGAATAATGGTTGTTTATTTACTCAAACCTCAACGCATCAATCGGATCAAGATTTGATGCTTTCACAGCGGGGTACAAACCAGCAATTAATCCCACGAACATACAAAGAATTATTCCACTGATTATCCAAACCCAAGGAACGATAAAACCTACACCTAATTGAAAGGAAATTAAATTTCCTATTATGATTCCAAGTAAAATTCCCAGTAATCCTCCAATTTGACAAATTACTATTGCTTCTACTAAAAATTGTTCCCTGATGAGCTTTTTTGTTGCACCGATTGCTTTTCTGATACCAATTTCTCGAGTTCGTTCCGTTACTGACACGAGCATAATATTCATTAATCCAATGGCTGCTCCTAATAATGTAATAATTCCTATAAGGGTTGCTCCTGCTGTTACTTTTTGAATATTATCAATCAACATATTTGCAAGATTATCACTTTTGGTAACTTCAAAATTATTGTCTTCTCCGATACTAACTTTCCTTATTGTTCTAAAAACTCCTGTTGCTTCATTCGTTGCGGCTTCCATCAATTGTGAATTATTAACCAAAACATTGATTGTAAATGTCATATTGGGTATCGAAAAATATTGTCGTACATTATTTAAAGGTAAAACACCTAATTTGTCGCCACCAAAGCCCATGCTATTGCCTTTCGATTTCAAAACACCAATTATTTTGTATTTGCCGCTTCCTATCGTAATCACTTTGTCGATAGGGTCATCTGTCTTTTTAAAAAGTGCGTCAATAACATCTTTCCCTAAAATAACCACATGATTGCCATACAAAACATCTTGAGCCGAAAAATTTCTACCTCTTTCGAGATCGTAACCTGAAGTCACTAAATAGTTTTCGTCCCCTCCCATAACACGAATATTCGGGTTAGTTTTTTTCGATTCATACTTCATAGTCGAATTCATAGAAGCAAATGTGGAAACAGACGGTTTTGCAGGAAAAGAATATTCCTTTGAAAAACGTATAGCTTCATCATATGTAATGCTTCTAAACCTTTTGGGTTTTTTGCCATTGCTTCCTATACGCACACTCATTTCACGATTACGAATGCTGAATGTGTTTGCACCCATGCTTGTAAAATTGCTGTTTATTGAGGATTTTATTGCATCAATGGATGTAAGAATCCCAACTAACGCCATTATACCAAACGAAATGATCAAAACGGTTAAAATCGTACGCAAAAGTTGGCTTCGGATTGCTCCGAGCGATATTTTTATATTTTCCTTAACAAATGAAGCCATTGCTATTATTGTAGAATTACAAAATTAACAAACAAATAACAGGTATGTTGAAAATCATGAAAATATTTCAGGTAAAAATTACCTAAAAATTGCTACAATAGCCTATCTTTGACAATCGCATAAAATATGTTTTAAATGGCAAAAAAATACACTACTCTAACAAGATCCTTCCAATTCATTTTTTGTTTGTTAATTATTTCGCAAACAACATTTGCGCAACCGACAAAAAATGCACCAACAAAAAAAGCGCCAGCGCAAGGAGGCAAGCCTGGCAAAGTAACCGTTAAAGCAACTATTGCTGCCGACATGGATTGTCAGGTTACAATAAACGGTTCCGCTACAAAACTTAATGTAAAAGCCTATACTCCATTGCCTGTAACATTGGCTGGTGGAGACAATGCTATTGAAGCGATTTCTTCTGATAAAAAATCTACGTTTCATACAAGTATTAAAGCAAACGCAGGAGAAACGCCAATCATAGAAGTATCTTTTTTTGATGACAGCAAATTTCTGGATTACATAAAGCAAGGAAATGTTGGAATGGTAGAAACTGCGCTTAAAAAAAACCCTGCTTTAGCAGCAAATGAAGACCAATCGTTAACAACATCACCTCTCGAAGTTGCAATTCAAAATTCACAACCCGAGATCGTTTTTTTATTAATGAGTCATGGAGCTAGTTTTACAAAACCTGATAATATTTTCCCTTTGCATAAATCGGCTTTATTCGGTTCTCCAACAAAAACAGCAAAAGATAAAATCGCTCCAAATATTGCATTAGTTGATTTTTTTATGAGCAAAGGTTGTAAACTAACAGACAAAGATGATGGGGGCAATACACCACTGCATTGTGCTGTTAGAGGTGGAAAACTAGAGTTAATAAAATATTTGATAGAAAAAGGTGCAGATGTAAATGCAAAAAATGATTTTGATGATACTCCTTTAAAAATTGCGCAGGATAAAGGGTTTGTTACCATTATCGATTATCTGAAATCAAAAGGTGCAAAAGACACTGAGGCAAAAGAGGCAGAAGAAAAATAAGAAATAAATTCAACAATATATTCAAACTTTAAATTAATTTATTATGGCTTTTGACATTGAAATGATTAAGGCACTTTATGAAAAGTTGCCAGGGAAAGTGGAAGCAGCGCGAAAATTACTTGGTCGTCCACTTACATTAACGGAAAAAACACTGTATGCGCATTTGCATACTGACCAAAAAACTGAAGTTTTCCAACGTGGAAAATCTTATGTTGATTTTGCACCGGATAGAGTTGCTATGCAAGACGCAACAGCTCAAATGGCATTATTGCAATTTATGCAAGCAGGTCGCCCAAAAGTTGCTGTTCCTTCTACCGTTCATTGTGATCACTTGATAACCGCTAAAAATGGCGCTAATGACGATTTAGCTTTCGCGAATAAAGAAAGCAAAGAAGTATATGATTTCTTAGGTTCTGTTTCTAACAAATACGGTATCGGTTTCTGGAAACCAGGTGCTGGAATTATTCATCAAGTAGTTTTAGAAAATTATGCATTTCCTGGTGGGATGATGATTGGAACCGACTCTCATACTGTAAATGCAGGTGGATTAGGTATGATTGCTATTGGTGTTGGTGGCGCTGATGCTTGCGATGTGATGGCTGGATTAGCTTGGGAATTAAAATTCCCAAAATTAATTGGTATCAAATTAACAGGAAAATTAAATGGATGGACTGCTCCAAAAGATGTTATCTTGAAAGTTGCAGGTATTTTAACTGTAAAAGGCGGAACAGGTGCAGTTGTTGAATATTTTGGCGAAGGTGCAACATCTATGAGCTGTACCGGAAAAGGAACAATTTGTAATATGGGTGCAGAAATTGGTGCTACCACTTCTACTTTCGGTTATGATGCTTCTATGGAGCGTTATTTGAAAGCTACTGGTCGTGCTGATGTTGCTGAACTTGCAAACAAAGTAAAAGAACATTTAACTGCTGATGCAGAAGTTTATGCTAACCCTTCAAAATATTTTGATGAAGTAATTGAAATCGATTTATCAACATTAGAACCTCATGTAAATGGACCTTTCACTCCAGATCTTGCAACTCCTATTTCTAAATTAAAAGAGGAAGCAATAAAAAATGGTTGGCCATTAAAAATCTCTGTTGGTTTATTAGGCTCTTGTACCAACTCTTCTTACGAAGATATTTCTCGCGCAGTTAGTATTGCAAAACAAGTATCAAGTAAAAATCTAAAATCAAAAGCTGAATATTTAATTAATCCGGGATCTGAACAAATTCGTTACACCATTAAACGCGATGGCTTTTTAGATGTGTTCGATCAAATTGGTGCTAAAGTATTTACAAATGCTTGTGGGCCATGTATCGGAATGTGGGATAGAATGGGTGCGGAGAAACAAGAAAAAAACACCATCATTCATTCATTCAACAGAAATTTTGCAAAACGTGCGGATGGAAATCCAAACACATTTGCATTTGTTGCATCTCCTGAAATAGTTACAGCAATGGCTATTGCAGGTGACATCACTTTTAATCCGTTGACAGATTTTTTAACAAACGAAAAAGGAGAAAAAGTAAAATTAGATGCGCCATCCGGTGACGAATTACCTACAAAAGGCTTTGCTGTTGAGGATGCAGGTTATCAAGCTCCTGCTGCTGATGGAAGCAAAGTAACAATAAATGTATCTCCAACCAGCGATCGTTTACAATTATTAGATCCATTTACTGCTTGGGAAGGTGTTGATCTTAAAGGATTGAAACTCCTTATCAAAGCAAAAGGAAAATGTACAACCGATCACATTTCTATGGCTGGTCCTTGGTTAAAATATCGTGGACATTTAGATAATATTTCTAACAACATGTTAATTGGTGCTGTGAATTTCTTCAACGAAAAAACAGACAATGTAAAAAACCAATTGACCGGAGTTTATGAATCTGTTCCAAAAGTACAACGTGCTTATAAAGCTGAAAACATAGGTTCAATTGTTGTTGGTGACGAAAATTATGGCGAAGGTTCATCACGTGAACATGCAGCTATGGAGCCACGTCATCTAGGTGTACGTGCAGTATTAGTAAAATCATTTGCTCGTATTCACGAAACAAATTTGAAAAAGCAAGGTATGCTTGGATTGACATTTGCAGATAAAGCAGATTACGATAAAATCAAAGAAGATGATGTGTTGGATATTGTTGGATTAAAAACATTTGCTCCAAATACTCCTTTAACATTAGTCTTGAATCATGCTGACGGAAGCAAAGAAGAAATTAAAGTAAACCATACTTACAATGAACAACAAATTGAGTGGTTCAAAGCAGGTGGCGCTTTAAATATTATTCGTGCAAATGTGAAAGCATAGTAAAGAATAGAAATAAAAAAAGCGTAACGAAATTTCGTTACGCTTTTTTTATTTCGATTTTTGAAAATCGACTCTCGAAAACAGATTAATGTACTAGTTTTCCAACTTCAATTGCTGCTTTCACAAAATTCACAAATAAAGGATGTGGATTAGCAACAGTACTTTTATATTCCGGATGAAATTGAACACCAACAAACCATGGATGCTCTTTGATCTCAACAATTTCTACCAAGCCACCTTCAGGGTTTATTCCAGAAGCTATCATACCCGCTTTTTCAAAATCAGCTAAATATTCGTTATTAAATTCATAACGATGACGGTGACGTTCTGTAATTTCTTTCTTCTTATAAATTTCCCATGCATTTGTGTTTTCGGCAACATTACATGGATATGCCCCCAAACGCATTGTTCCGCCTTTGTTTGTAATTTTCTTTTGAGATTCTAAAAGATCAATAACAGGATTAGTTGTTCCAGGATTCATTTCCGTAGAATTCGCATCTTTAAATCCTAACACATTTCTAGCAAATTCGATAACAGCACATTGCATTCCTAAACATATTCCCAAAAAAGGAACTTTATTTTCCCTTGCATATTTTATAGCGGTAATTTTCCCTTCTATCCCACGTTGTCCAAAACCGGGTGCTACTAGTATTCCGCGCAAGTCTTTAAATTTCTCAGCAACATTTTCATCTGTAATACTTTCAGAATGAATCCATTCAATATTTACTTTACAGTCGTTATTCGCTCCCGCATGAATAAAGGCTTCTGAAATAGACTTATATGAATCTTTCAACTCCACATATTTCCCAACTAATCCAATACGAACTTCATGTTTGGGATGTTTGAATTTGTATAAAAATTCTTTCCATTTATTTAGATCAATATTTTCTGAAACGGGCATATTCATTTGATTCAATACTACCACATCTAATTGCTCTTCTTCCATTAACAAAGGAACTTCATAGATGGTACTTGCATCACGTGCTTCAATTACCGCATTTGGCACAACATTACAGAACAAAGCAATTTTATTTTTAATTTCCCTGTTCAAAGCATGTTCTGTTCTGCAGATCAAAATATCTGGCTGAATACCGTATTCTAACAATAGTTTTACAGAATGTTGTGTCGGTTTTGTTTTTAATTCTCCTGTAGTTGATAAGTAAGGAATCAATGTTAAATGGATAACCATTGCATCTTTTCCTAACTCCCATTTCAACTGACGCACAGATTCAATGTATGGCAATGATTCAATATCGCCAACTGTACCACCAATTTCAGTAATTACAAATTGATATTTACCCGTTTTACCAAGTAATTTTATTCTGTTTTTTATCTCATCAGTTATGTGTGGAATTACTTGAACTGTTTTTCCAAGATAATCTCCACGTCTTTCTTTTTCAATAACCGACTGATAGATACGACCTGTTGTTACATTATTAGCTTGTGATGTTGGTATATTCAAAAAGCGCTCGTAATGACCAAGATCCAAATCTGTTTCTGCACCATCATCGGTAACAAAACATTCTCCATGTTCATAAGGATTCAATGTCCCCGGGTCAACATTAATATACGGATCGAGTTTTTGAATTGTAACTGAATAGCCTCTCGCTTGCAATAATTTTGCTAAAGAAGCTGCAAGAATACCCTTGCCTAATGATGAAGTTACTCCTCCGGTAACAAAAATGTATTTAGTTGACGATGACATAGCTGAAAATATTTCTAGATTTTTTCCCTGACCAGAGGAATTTGGAGGTCGGACAAAATTAGTAATAAATCTCGCGGCTAAAAAATGTTTTGAAGGAAAAAGCTTATTTTTTATTCAATATTAGTTCAGAAAACTATCAAGTCAAAATCAAATAATGATAAAAAAAATCCCTTATCCATTTTTTATAAAGGATAAGGGAATAAACTTTTTAGCAATTACGCTTTATTCGAAAATTATTTTTTTACTGAATACTTTTCCTTCGGAAACGACATTCACAAAATAAATTCCACTTGGTAAATTATCTCTACTTATTACAAACTGCTCAGACTTAATATTGCTATTGTTTCTAAGTTTACGTCCTAACACATCATATAATTCAATAGTGACTGAATGTCCAACAAACGATATTAAATCGATTTTAGTAGCGGTACTTGCGGGGTTTGGGTAAATAGAAAAATCAGCATCTGCAGCAATTTCATTTACACCCAGTGCAGTAGTGTAGTTACAAGCTAAGGCTGTACCACAAGTAAAATGCTCTAAAAAATTTCGTGAAATCACCAAGGTTGTGTCTGCATAGGCTCCTCCTGGAACGTGGCCCGTTCCATAAAAAGGATGAAAACAATGAGTTATGCCCTCTTGAGTAGCTTTTGCAGCAACGGATGAACTTCCGCAAACCTTCTGCATTTGATAACCAATAACATAAATATAAGCTGTACTATATGGTACAGTATTGTCAGTTGTATAATGAAAACTTGCAACAGGGGTATCACCAGTATGCATCCAAGCTGTATCAGCAATTGCACCTGCTATATCAACTATTGCTTTTACTTTTGATGAATATCCTGGATTACCACTTAAACCTTCTATGCCACCTTTCATTCCAAGTTGTCCGGTTAATGATCCAACTGTAACACCTGTTGTGTCAATATATGGAGGAAACTCCGACAACTGATCCATATAAGCAAGATGCAACGCAATTAAAGCACCTGCAGAACTTCCCATAAAAAAGATGTTATTTGTATCAATATTATAAGTGTTACCGCTTTCTTTAGCATTCTTTCTAAAAAAACGAACTGCCGCACGCCCATCATGTGTGCCACGCACAACCGCAGCGGCCGCATCAGTTGAATCCAATATATGAGCTCCGCCAATAAAATTTGTCATTCCTAGGCGATAATCAATAGATGCTACGACATATCCCATTTTTGCGAAAGCATTTGCATATGGAACAACATCAGAACCTGTTTTAGTTCCTGTATAAAAACTACCTCCATGAGCTATAATTATCAATGGACGATTAGTTGCAACATCTCCCACAGGTTGGTATACATCAAGCTTTAGTGGTGTAGCGGCACCAGTATATGACAAATTGTTGCCATAAACAACATTCGATGTAACGGTAGGTGTTGCCGGAAAAATATAATCATGGAATCGAACATTTCCACAATTTGAATTTGTTTGTGCCACTGAAGTCAGAAAAAACATACTTCCGGCAATAAATAGGTAAATTTTTTTCATAGTTTTTTTGTTAGGGTTAGGATAAAGATAATAAAGCTGTTGTTTAAAAAAAATCCTTGTGATTTTTTAAAATCAGAAAATTGTGATTGCGTATTTCCTTTGATTGGCTAATTATAAGAACTACAGGCAGAATATTAGCACGTGAAAAAAATTATTTAAAAAACATATTCAAGGCTAAATCCAGGAACAACGGCTTTGGATTTATAGGTTCCGCCAAAATTAGTTTCCTTATTAGTATCTGTACGTTTCATTCCTTCTATATATAAAAGGGATGCATCCACATGTATCTTTTTGGTAACATTAAAAGAAACACCTGCTGTTAAACCTAATTTGTCAGCATCTGGAGTTTCAGGTGTCAAATAACCTGCTTTAACAGGACTCATATCATAATAAGTTCC
>CAIXIP010000161.1 GCA_903919535.1 uncultured Bacteroidota bacterium
CATATTATAATTATTAATTATGGTTTAATTTATAGAAGGAGAAAGTGGAAATACATGAAAATGCATATGTGTTGAAAACACAAGTGTCCCACAACCAATAATAGGTTTGGGTAATGTCAAAAAGAGAAATTCTAAATGATTAATATCCGATGCTGAAGATATATCGGGTTCTGGTATATGTTGGGCGGAGCGTGTAAGCTTGAAATGATTTTTTCTTCAAGTTTGTAATTCAAATTAAAGTTAAGCTGAACAAAACAAGCATCTATTGTTTTTATGCTAATAGCAGGTGTTTTAAGACTAGTAGATGAATATTGAGTATCTTTTATTTTTATGACAGCGGTTGTTTCTTTACAACATTTTTTCTTTGTCATTGTTTTTTTTCCGCAACACCCATCGTGCTTCTGTCCTAAAGCGAGTGAAATACTATTAAACTTCCCTTTGCAATAGTGGAAATTGAAAGCCACACCTGATGCAACAAACAAGTAAATAAAGGTCAGAAATATGATAATTGTTTTTTTCACTTATGTATATACTGTAACAAATGTAAAATATATTTTTTATATAACGAAATTCAATAACAATCCGTTAACAAAAAACAAATCATAGAGTAATTTAATTTTTCAAAAATAAATTACTCAACAATAACTTTTCTGGTTTCAGTTCCCATTTTTGTATTAACTTTCAATAAATATGAACCTTTTGCAATTCCAGAAATATCAATAGTTTGAGTTGATTCACCTTGAGGTAAAGTTTCTGTTTTGGATGAAATAATTTTTCCAGTTAAATCTAGTAAATCAAAAGTTGTTTCTTCTGCCGTTTTTAAATTCAGATTAACAATAATATTTTTGCTGCTAGGATTTGGATAAATTAAAATATTATTTAAGAAATTTTTTTGGTTTTCTATACCAGCTACAACTCCCGTAAATGCAAGGTTATCAACCCACAAATAATCATCAACAGTAGGGGACGATCCGCTTGCTTTTAGAACAATGATGCAGGTATCGGGTGCGTTTCCCGTCAAATAGGTGAAGTTAATTGTAAAAGCAGCCCAACTCATTGCCATTCCAGAAAGTGCTTGGTTAGCTGTAGCAACAGTTTCTCTTGAATTTGTACCGATATTCCATTTGGTTAGTTTTACAGAAATTGATCCTTGACTAGAACCGTATATCATATGTTGCCATTTTCCTGTAAACTTTTGTGGTCGCTGATTAAATGCAAAACCAGAAATAGGCTGCATTGTTATTGAGTCAAGTTTTCCGCTAACGGCTATGCCATTTACTACTGCGGCTCCAACTGTTTGTGAGGTAAGCATTAAATAAGCCGTTCCTGGATTCCCCGGTGTTCCTTTTGTTGCCGTAAATACACTTGCAATTGCGGTTGTATTGTTCATTGTTCCCCAACCGTCAGGGTTACTATAAGTTCCCATATTTGTCCAGCTTTCAAAACCACTGTTAGGTATTTGAGCAACTGATAAGTTTGAAACTGCAAGCACTGCTATAGATGTACAAAGTATTAATTTTCTCATTTTTATTTCGTTTGTATGAATATGATTTGTTAAATGCTTAGATTGATATCATGATGTAATTGCAAAATATGTAATGTTATTTTTTGATTTTTATAACATTTATTCAAATCAAAACTACAAAAATTCTGATAGGAGTTTGCTCTAATTTTATCTTATCTTTAGGATTCGGTCTTTAAAAATCTTAAATATATGAATGCCATCCAATTTATTCTGTATGTTTCAAATCAACAAGCAAGTAAAATATTTTATAGCCACATTTTAAATTTAGAACCCATTTTGGATGTTCCTGGAATGACGGAGTTTCAGCTTTCTGCAAATTGCAAATTAGGATTAATGCCGGAGAGTGGTATTGCGAATATATTGGGTGATAAAACTCCGCATCCATCTTCAGGAAATGGAATTCCGCGATGCGAATTGTATTTAAGTGTATCGAAAATTGAATCTTATTTTTCCAGAGCAATAGCTTCAGGAGCCTTTGTTATCAGTGAGGTGGCGCCTCGTAATTGGGGTGATAATGTTGGTTATATTAGTGATCCTGATGGACACGTTATTGCTTTTGCTGAAAAGATAATTTCTTAAAATGAATACGACAATCCACACATCAAACTGAATTTTTGAGTCGGATAATTTGTATAACGATAATAACGGAAGTTGGCGATGTTATTAAAGTTTAGGAAGAATCCTAATTTCTTCGTGTAACGATATTCTAATCCAATGTTTGCATCAAATACTCCCTTTAATTCTTTTGCAACAGTTTTTACACCAGTCGGTGCAGATGAGTCTGGAGTAAATTGTTTTGCAAATTGATTGTCAATGTAAAACAGATCAATTTTTGCTGTTATTTTATCACGTAAATTATAATTAGCCGAAAGTGAAATTTCTACTTGTGGCTTGTACCAAGCTCGTAATTCATTTTTCATTTTATAGTTAAAGTATTCTCCAACTAAATTAATTCGTAATTTTTCTCTGTTTTGATAGGAAAGTTCGCCACGAATATTCAAAATATTTGCATCATCATAGATTACATTAAATCTGTTATGCAGAAGTTCATTCGTATCGTTTACATATAACGCTAAATTACTAACGCTTGAATATCCAACATGAGCATTATATGCAATAGTGGAAGATAAGGTGCCTTTTATACCGCCATAGATATCATATTTGGTGTTCGAGTTTTTCATTGTAAGTTGAGATAACACAAATGGATTTGCATCAGTAAGTGTTTTGAAGCTATTCTTTTTAACTCCCCCAGTTGCTCCAGCGTATGGAATAATTATATTTTCAAATACATTATAGCTGAATTCTACATTTGGATAAAAGTAAAATTTCGAATTCGAAAAAATATCAATTGAAGCAGTTGCTCCGATACTTGCTTTATATTGTTCCCCTGTAGCAATAAAATTTGGGTTTACAGTAATTATAGTATTATTCACCGTGTCAATTTCATTTCGGTAATTGTAATAATCAATCGCGGCATTTACTTTTAATGTTTCCTTATTAATTGCTGTTTGAACAAACCCTGTTGCTTTGATATTGTTTTCTGATGCATTGTAAGTATCAAATAAATTATAATAACTCAATTTGATATCATGATTATAACGTTCTGCTTTTGAATAATGGCTCATCAGTTCGGCATTGCCTGAAAAATAATTAAACCTTTGTGCTGTTGTTTCTTTTTTCAAAGAATTTAAAGAAGCATCATAACCATAAAAATGAATCACATTTCTAGCATAATCAAAATTACCAATCAATGAATGTTCTTTTAAAAACTTTTTACCATAAAAACTTATTTCATTGTCACTATAGCCGGCAAACCCATATTCTTTCAAAGTTGAAGAAGACGATAAATGTTTCAATCTCATACCATATGCATAATCTTTTGAACGTAGCATATTATACCATAATTCAGCATATGGAGTGGTATATGTCCCCATTCCTATTTTTGCTAAATGATTATACAATTTAGTTAATGGCTCTCCCACCATTTGGGCTGGAGCAATTGGCTCAACAGTAAATCCAGTATTTATTTTTTTTGAATTTATTGTATATCCTGAAACAGGTATTTTTTTTGTTGAATCATTAATAGAAGGGTTTTCATAAATTTTATTTGCATCAACTACTGTAGGGCGGTATTCACCATAACTAATAACAGTAAATGATGTTAACGTGTCTTGTGCAAATATTGAATTTGTGTGAAAAACAACAATCGCAATTAACAATGCAAGAGTTTCTATCGTATGTCTTTTTAATGCACTCATGTTTTGGTACAATTTTTATTGTTGGGGTTTAATCTCGCCTTGTTGAGGTAACAGTTCGGGTTCAATAAATAATTTATTTTGTTCTATTGTGTTTTCTTCGAACTCTATTTTTAATGGTTCTACAACTGGTTTAGGTTGTTTTGCAGCTTCTTCAGCCGCGTTGATTTTGTCAAGATTTTGTTGCGCAATCTTTATCAGTTCTGGAATATCAGATTCTGAAATTACTCCCTTCAAGGTCGCTTTGGCCTGAAAGTTGTCTTTCAGTGAAACGTAATTATCTGCCAATAATATCATGGCTTTCGAGATCCAATATGGGTGGTCTCCATCATCATTTAAAAATTCAAAAATTGTTTTTTGAGACTGTTTAAAATCATCCTTCAAGTACTGGATGTATGCAACATTATACCATGCTTCAGCGCCTATTTCATTTTTTGCAGAGTTGGCTAATGATTTATATTCGGCAAATGATTCATCATACTTTTCTGTCGCAAATAATGCTTTTGCAATTATAAAATGAGCTTCATAACTTAATTCATTACTAGCTTTTTCTAAGCCCAATACTTTGTTTGAATATTCAATTGCATTAGGATAGTTTTTTAACTGAGAATAACAGCGCATCAATCCTGTTTTTGCAGCTGCATTGGTTTTTGGGTTCTCTGCCTGAAGTTCAAGTTGTTTGTAGTATTCCAGTGCCTGAGTATAATTTTGTTTATTATAAATAATGTCAGAAGCACGGTATAACGATTGTTCGGTAAATTCATTTTTGTTTTTTCCTATTACGAAAGTATATTCCGCTAAAGCAGCATCTGTGTTCCCTAATTTATAGTCACACTCCGCTTTGTAAAAATTTGCTTGCGTACTAAATATTCCATCTGAATATTTTTGAATATATTTTTCAAAATCAGCAATCACATTTTTGCAATCTTGTTCAAGATAATGTGTTTTCCCCACATTATAAGCCAATGAATCCATTGCTGCCTGAGGTATAGAAGCGCCTATTGAAGCAAGCCATGTTTCTAAACCAGCAATGTCACCCTTTGAAGTGTAAATCTTTTTTCCTATTTCTATTGCTTGATTAGCATCAGATGATTTACGATCTCTGTTAATTAATTTGTTAAAATAGTTCAAGGCATTATCATCATCTTTCTTGTTGTAATAGATCAACCCTATTTTGCTTAAGGAAGTGTTTTCATATGCACTGTTAGGATATTCCTCAATAAATTTCAGGAATACAGTCAGTGCCATATCATTTTGATTGTCCAAATAATAGGTTGAAGCCAATTCAAATTTTGCACGTTGAGAATAGGTAGATGATGATTTAGAATAGTTATTGATGAATAATGTTAAGTCATCGATCTTTTTTGAATATTTTTTTTGAACACCATATGCTAAAGCTTTTTGAAACAAAGCATAGTCGGCATTCATCAGTTTCATTTTATAAGATAGCTCGTAATAATCAACGGCATTTGCATAGTCGCGGTTCATGAAGTACCCATCAGCTATCCGGTTGTAAGCATCATTGATTTTTTTTTCATCAGCTTTTGGTTTGAACGTTACAAATTTCCGGAACCATAAAATGCTGTTTTCATAATCCAGAATTTTATAATAGGAGTAACCAATATTGTAATTAGCATCGCTTAATTCTGACTTGCCTATTGAGCCAGGGTCAGTAATATACGATTGATAACTTTCAATAGCTTTTTGATAATTCTTACTACGATAATGTGATTCACCTTTCCAGTAATATGATGATGCGCGAATGTTTTTATCAAATGAATACGTCATCGATTTATCAAACAATTTTATAGCATCGTCATATTGCATATTATTGAATAGATCAACACCTCTATAAAAAGCTATCTTTTGATGTGCCTGCTTTAATTCAGGAGTAAGTGTTTTAATGTTTTCAATTGCTTCAAGTGCGTCTTTGTAGCTCTTAGTTGTAATAAATACATTTACCAGATAAGCATATGCTTCATCAACATGTGAAGAGTTAGGGTAGTTTTTAATGTATTTTTGGAAAGCTTTGATTGCTTCATTATATGGGTTATACGATAGGTCGTAACACAATTTCGCAAAATTAAATAAAGCATCTTCCTGCACGGCCTTATCAAAATCAAACTTAGATGCTTGACTGAATGCATTCCTAGCATTTTGCTTACTATCGGTTTTTAAATAGCAATCGCCAATATGGTAGTATGCGTTTTGTTCTAAGGAGTCATCAATATTAGTTGTTTTAATAAAATAATTTATTGCATCATCGTATTCATTCACTTTGTAATAAGCATATCCCATCTGATAATTATCCTTCCGTGATAATGATAAATTGGCTTTCTCATATTTTTTTAAATAAGGAATAGCCTCTTTAAAACGAGCAGTATTGTAATATGATTCACCAATTATACGAGCAATTTCTGGAGCACGCTTAGTGTTTGCTGAATCCAGCAATGTAGGGGCATAAGAAATTACACTATCGTATTTGCCTTGTAAATAGTATAATTGAGCTATATAATAGGGGACAATCGGGCCAAATGTTTCATTTTTTTGAAGCTTTATAAAATCCTTCAATGCTGTTTCGTAATTCTTTTCATTATAGGCAATATGGGCATAATAATATTTTGCTGAGGCTGCATATTTATTGTCAACATCTTTTATTTCATAGAAATCCTTTTTCGATTCTTCTGTTTTATTTTCAGAGAAAAAGCAATAGCCACGTTTAAAATAAAATTCAGCCAGCTCTTCAGTTGTTAATTCATAAATATCAACCTT
Source organism: uncultured Bacteroidota bacterium (assembly GCA_903919535.1). Classification (GTDB taxonomy): domain Bacteria; phylum Bacteroidota; class Bacteroidia; order 2-12-FULL-35-15; family 2-12-FULL-35-15; genus 2-12-FULL-35-15. The sequence goes on from CAIXIP010000161.1 coordinate 6,553, forward strand.
TTCAAACCAATCCAAACAGTCTTTATATTTCTTTTTGCGATAATTGTATTTCCCCAAATAGAAATAAGCTGATTTTACTTTTGTGTTTTCTGGATGATCTTTTACAAATTGCTTTAGGAATAATTCTCCATCTTTATTGAATAGTTCAATTGCACAAATTGCTTTGTAAAATTCAGCATCAATGCGAATAAGAGATTGGCGATCAAGATGTGAATCAATTACTTTGCTGAAACTTTTTTGGGCAGCACCGTATTTCTCTTTCTGAAAGAGTTCAATACCTGTTTTAAATTCAGCATCTTCATGAAGATATATTGTAGTTTTTTGAGCAAAAACAGAAGTTGATGCCGTTATCAAAATTAAAAATGCTAGTACTATTCCCTGTCCATACCAAAATGGTTGGTTCGGTCGAGTAATTGTTTTTAGCTTGTTCATTAGGTGATTTAAGATATGAATTGGTGTAAAATTAGTAATGATAGAAGCATCAAAGTGTTAGGTTTGTGGAAGTTATTAACGCAGACTTGTTGAAAGTATTGCGATAAAATAAAAGACCATTACTTCATTTAAGAGTAATTTTCGGATGAAAAATTAAAGCCTTTATTTGTCATTTAAACTGAATTGAGAAATCTATTAATTGTATTTTTTTCTTTCTGTTGATTGACCTATTTAAAAGAACAAACAATGGCACTCGATACAATCATACATTTAAATAATGTTTCAATATTTCAAAAACACAATTTAGTGCTTACCAATGTTTCGTTGAATATCGACAAAGGTGAATTTGTGTATTTACTTGGGAAAACAGGAACAGGAAAAAGTAGTTTGTTAAAAACACTTTATTCTGAATTGCCATTAGTTGAGGGTGACGCAACTGTTGCCGGGTATGATCTAAAAAAAATTAAAACCAAAGAAATTCCTTTTTTGCGAAGAAAATTAGGCATAGTATTTCAGGATTTTCAACTGCTTACGGATAGAAGTGTAAATGATAATTTACTTTTTGTTTTAAAGGCTACCGGCTGGAAAGACAAACAGGAAATGCAAAAGCGTATTAATGACGTGTTGGAAAAAGTGCATTTGAATACCAAAGGGTTTAAAATGCCTCATGAACTTTCAGGTGGTGAGCAACAAAGGGTTTCTATCGCCCGTGCTTTATTGAATGATCCTGAATTAATTCTTGCCGATGAGCCCACAGGGAATCTTGACCCTGAAACTTCTGAAGGGATAATGAATATTTTGCTTGAGATAAGTAAAAATGGTAGAGCTGTCCTTATTGCTACTCACGACATAATGATGTTTGATAAATTTCCTTCACGTACTATAAGGTGTGAAAACGGAAAAGTAATTGATTCGAATCACTAGATCAGTTCCACAATCTTTTTTACATTAATTACATTCGAAAAATTTGCAAGAAGAATAGTTTCCCTTTTCTGCTTTTCATGCATATCAAAAGGTAATTCAAAAAGGCGTATTATTTCTTTTGTAATTTCTTCAGATGTGTTTTGGATCGAACAAAGTTCCTCTAGCCCTGTATTCGCTACCATTGGAGAATTGACTAAACAGTGTCTGCCAGTATATAATGCCGCTAATAATTTTAATTTTATTCCTGTTGATTGAAAGGTTGGTAAAATATTTATTTGAGCATCTCTAATTAATCCGTCTATATCCTGGGTATTAATATTGGCTTTTAATTTTATATGTTTATGTTTTGAAACGGCATTAATTAGTTCTGCAGAAGGTTTGCGCCCTGCAATAATAAATTGAGTTTTTATTTTCGAGAAAACCTCATTTACTAAATATAATGCAGCCTCATTATTCTCTCCAACTTCTAAATTCCCATGATACAAACAAAATTCACCTTTACCTTCCTTGATTTTCACTTCTTCATTAGGATGGAAGGCTGTGATGTGGTATACATTTTTATATCTGCTCGAAAGTTCTTTTGCGTCAGCTGGAGAGATTGCTGCAATAGCATTTGCTTTATTTAAAACCTTTTCGAATCGTTTTAGCTTTTTTGCTTCGATTCCAAAGTAGATTTTTTTGAAAATGGATTTTTCTACTTTTTCAAGATTAAAATAATAATCATGTTCGATATTATGCATCCGAACAATTTTGGTTCGTTCATTTAAGCGAGGGTCATTTAAATGAAAACAACAATGTAATCCTTCAAATAAAATTGGATGTTTGTCTCGTAGCAAGTTTTCCATCAACTTTTCAGAAGAGCGTGTTACAACAACAAAAGGCAACGTGTTTATTAAATATTTTCTACTTAATTTTCGTTTGTAATAAAATACTTTTTCACAAATACTTTCCAGATTTAGTGCCTCAGCTCTTCCATATTCAAAACAATGTAAATGGATTTTTATTCCCTGAGCGTGCAATGCTTTTAATTTATAGAATACATCAATAACTCCACCGTAATTAGCGGGGTATGGCACATCAAAAGAAATTATATGTAGGTGTTTTTGTTGCAATTGTAAATATTTAATAAAATCGAGAATGAGTTAAAGAAATTTAGAGTAGACTGAAATCAATTCTTGTTCTTCAATTTCCCAGTTTAATTTAGCGGCTGCAATTTTACAGTTTTTTTTCCAAAGTAGAATCTTTTCCTCATCATTAATGATGTGGTTAATCTTGTCTGCAATATGATTGGGGGTGTGATTGTCAATGCAATCGCCAATGGAATGATCAATAATGATTTTTTTTATTTCTACTAAGTTTGATGCTAAAACAGGCACTCCGGCATGAATGTAGTCAAACAATTTGTTGGGTAAGCTGTATCGGTAATTGATGTTGGTGTCTTTATCCAATGTTAAGCCCAGGTCAGCATGGTGGGTGTATTGAAGTAGTTTTTCAAAAGGAACTTTGCCTATGAAGATTACTTTATCAGATAGTTTAAGGTCTAAAACCATTTGTTTTAAAACTTCTATCACATCACCGCTCCCGATTATTAATAATACTGCATTGTTAACAAATTTCATTGCTTGAACTGCTTCTTCAGCACCGCGATCAATATTTATTCCGGCACCTTGTAAAACAATTATTTTTTTATCCAAAGGTATTCCCAGTTCTTGTTTACTTATTTCTTTCAGTTTATTCTGGTTGGCAAGTAATGGTATGTTACGGACTACTTTTACATCCACTTTGTATTCATCACTGTAAATCTTAGCAATGGAGTCATTTACTGTAAAAATATTTTTTAGTTTGGGGAAGATCCATCGCTCAATATGTTTCCAGATGTTTTTCTTTGTCGGGTTGGTTTGTAGTTCAGGTACTTCACAAAACAATTCGTGACTATCATAAACCAACTCGGAGCCTTTTAATTTGGAGGTCAAATAATTTGGAAGCAGCGTATCTAAGTCATTTGAAACTATTGCATCTGCTTTGTGAAATAATAAATAAAAAAACAAACGTTTTTGGAATTCGGCATAAAAAAGTGGCCCCTTTTCGAAAAGTAAAAACATTCTTTTCGTTTTATAGTCACGTTTAGCTAATGGTAAGCTTTTGCGCTGTCTGCGACCTACCAGAGTTACATCAAAACCCATGTTGTGCAAGCTGGTGCATACTTTATGCACACGCTGATCGGTACTTAGGTCATTTATTACAGATACTATTACTTTTTTCACGCTTTTAGTTTACGTTGCGAAGATAAAGATTTAATAATCTCGATTGCATAACAAATTTAATGTGCATAACGCTATGAATAACTTTTCGTTGAATTTGTTGATTCATGAGGATCAATTGTTGAATTTTGAATAATCTTATTTCTAAGTTATGACCATTACTGAAAACTATTCTTTAAAAAAACTCAATACGTTTGGCATTGAGGCTTCGGCAAGATATTATTCTGATTTTTCGAATGTTGAAGAGGTTTGTCAAATTCTTTCTGAAGCAAAGTTTGCGAATACCAATAAGTTAATATTGGGAGGAGGGAGCAATTTATTGTTTACTAAAGATTTTGACGGAATTGTTTTAAAAAACAATTTAAAGGGAGTCGAATTAGTTAAGGAAGATGCCGAACATTATTTTGTAAAATCTGCCGGAGGAGAAGTTTGGCACGAGTTAGTGATGTTTTGTATTGCGAATAATTATTCAGGGTTAGAAAATTTATCCTTGATACCAGGAAATGTTGGTGCTAGTCCGATGCAAAATATTGGCGCCTATGGTGCAGAGATAAAAGATAATTTTTATGAGTTAGAAGCGTTACATATAAACGATAAAGCAATTCATACATTTAATAATGCCGAATGTAAATTCGGTTACCGAGAAAGCGTTTTTAAAGGAGAACTTAAACATCAATATATTATTACTTCAGTTACTTTTAAACTTCACAAAAAGCCTGTTTTTAATACCAGTTATGGAGCGATTGAAAAAGAACTGGAAGCGATGGGGGCAAAAGAATTAAGTATAAAAGCTATAAGTGAAGCTGTGTGTAACATTCGTAGAAGTAAATTGCCAAATCCGGCAGAAATTGGAAATGCAGGTAGTTTCTTTAAAAATCCTGAAGTGAGTCGATTCAAATTTGAAGAATTAAAAAAAGAATTTCCAACCATCGTAGGTTATGATCTCGAAAATGGAAATGTAAAACTTGCTGCCGGTTGGTTAATTGAACAATGTGGTTGGAAGGGAAAAACAGTTGGTGATGCTGGAGTTCACAAATTACAAGCATTGGTTTTAGTAAATTATGGAAATGCGAAAGGCTCCGAAATATTCGAACTATCTCAAAAAATAATTGATTCTATAAAAGATAGATTTGGTGTTGAATTGGTAAGGGAAGTGAATATTATTTGATCCATTTATAACATATTTTAAATGCAAAAATTACGATTGTTTATTTTTGTAATAATTCTCACTCCTTTAATTGCAGGTGTTTTTGGGATGATTCACGACCAGATCACTTATACAATTTCTCATGAATATTATACTAAATTTAAATTTATTCAATTTGGTTTAAGCCAGAAAGGAATGCCTTTGCAAATGCCAAATCGCATTGGCGCTCTAATTATAGGGTTAAAAGCAACCTGGTGGACAGGAATTCCAATCGGATTAATTTATGGAAGTATTTTGGTTTTTTTTAAGAACAATCTCTTACTTTATAGAGTATATTTTAAAACAATTGCTTTAACGTTTGTAATTACTTTGCTTGGCAGTATTGTAGGCTATTTATATTGGAAATTTTATTTGCAATATACAGAAGTGAATTGGTATTTACCTGATAATTTAATTGATAAAAACAGTTTCATCTGCGTTGGCAGCATTCATAACTTCAGTTATTTGGGAGGAGTGTTTGGATTAATGGTGGGCTCTCTTTACTTGATTTTACAAAAAGAAAAGCAGAAAGAAAATAAACGAGATTTTAAAACAAAAAAAAACTATAAAGATTAATCTTTTTGGTTTAGAACATGAGCCAAAACATTTCCCATACTGAAACAAGCTTGCAATAAATATCCTCCTGTAGGAGCATCCCAATCAAGCATTTCACCAATAACATAATTATTTGATAGCTTTTTCAATTCGAATTGTTGGTTAATTTCTGTTAAAGCTACACCGCCTACCGTTGAAATAGCTTCATCAATTGGTGCAGCAGAGGTGATAGTGAGTGGGAGTTTTTTTATTTTTCCTGAAAGCAATTCAAGGTCTGTAAATTCTTCTTTTGTAAGAATTGTTTTTAAAAGTTCAATCTGAGTGTCATTAAAATTTAAACGGTCGATCAATAATTTTTTTATTGATCGATTACCGCGAGCTGTGAATTTATCCTTTATCTGTTCGATAGTCAAAGCCGGTTTCATATCAATATATAATTGAGCTTCTTTTTTCTCATTTAATTGTTTTCGTATTTGTGGGCTTAAAGCGTATACAGCGCCTCCTTCAATACCGAATTTTGTAATAACAACTTCTCCTTTTTTTTCTTTATTCTCACATTTTATTGAAATGTTTTTTAGTGATTTACCTTCCACAATTGAAAGGAAATCATTTTTCCATTTTATTTCATAAGCACAATTGGAAGCCTGAAATGGAATTATTTCAACTCCTTTTTTTATAAAGAGCTCGGACCACGAACCATCTGACCCTGTTGCTTTCCAGCTTGAACCGCCCATTGCAAATACAACTATATCTGCTTTTACATTTATATTTTCATTGTTTGTGTCAAAAAGTAACTCGTTACTATCATTCCAACTTTTCCAGAAATGTTGAGTTTTTATAGTGACATTTTTTTTCTTTAAAACTTCTAGAATAGCATTGAGTACTTCAATCGGTTTTATGTCTTTTTCGGGGAACACACGTTTGCTGCTGCCAACAATTGTTGGTATTCCGATATTTGCAAACCAATTTCTCAAATCAGTATTTGAAAAGGCAGAAATGGTTTTTTCAAAAAATGGTGCAGGTGTATAGCGTGAAATAAATTGCGCAGTTTCTTCAGAGTGGGTTAGATTAAATCCCCCATCACCAGCTACCAGAAATTTTCTTCCCACAGCAATGTTGCGCTCATAAATGGTAATATCAAATTTTTGTTCATCTAATTCTGCTGCCAACATCAGTGATGCAGGTCCTCCTCCAATTATTGCAATTGTTTTTTTCATTTGAATCAAAAGTAGTTAGAAATATTAGATAATTTTTATTAGTTTGATGTCATTTCGAAAAGAAGGTGTATTCTCTTCAAAAGATTGATTTTATTGAGATTTTTCGCAACACTAGGAATGCCGAATGACTCCTTTTTTTACTAGATTAAAAACTTATTCACAATTTACACTTTTTTACTTGCTCACCATTTAAGATTTTGTATTTTCGTTTTCGGTTTTAAATTATACTCTTTAAATTATGCATATAGCCATAGCAGGAAACATCGGAGCGGGTAAAACCACTCTCACTACGCTTTTAGCAAAACATTATAAATGGCATCCACACTTTGAAGATGCTGATGATAACCCTTATTTGAACGATTTTTATGAAGAAATGCAACGTTGGTCATTTAACTTGCAGGTATACTTTTTAAACAGTCGTTTTGGGCAAGTACAAGATATTCGTAAAGGTGGGAAAACTGTAATTCAGGACAGAACTATTTATGAAGATGCTTATATTTTCGCACCTAATTTGCATGCGATGGGTTTGATGACCACCCGAGATTTTGAAAATTATTTTGCACTTTTTAAATTAATGGAATCATTTATTTCGCCACCCGATCTATTGATATATTTGCGTGCTTCTGTTCCAACATTAGTAAATCAAATTCAGAAACGTGGACGCGATTATGAAAATGCTATTCGTTTGGATTATTTAAAACGATTAAATGAGCGTTACGAAGCATTTATTACTTCGTATGAGCAAGAACATCCAGGTGCAAAACTTTTGATTGTAGATGTTGACAACAATAACTTCTCAGAAAATGCAGAAGACCTTGGTGCAATTATTAATAAAATTGATGCTGAGATAAACGGATTATTTTAAAAAAACTTTATATCATTATTAAAAATGCCTCATAATTTTATGAGGCATTTTTATTTTCAGTAATTATCGGCTGTTTAGAAATAATGTGGTATTTGATTAACATTCCTTTCGGACAAAAATGTAAAGAAATCGCAAGTGAAGCAATAACAAAAGTTCTTATTAATTTACTTTTATCAAATATCGAGTTTTCTATAATGTCCTTTTCTTTTAAAATTAAAATAACAATTAGAGCTACTAATAGCGGCATTGGGCCAATGATTAGCATTGGTTCAAAGCCCGGCCAACCTTGAACTAAAAATTGAATTCCAATAATGGAAATGCTCCAGCCAAAAGATAATAGCTTACTTAAAAAGCGTTCAAAGGGTTTAGCGTTTTCAAACACTTCATAGGCACTCCAAAAATAAAACACGGCTAATGTTGAAATAGAGATTATTATAAGAACTCCACCAAAGTTTAATTCTAACATTTTTAGAATTAAACCTAGGGCAATAACAATTAAAATAATGATCTCTGCTTTCCTCAAATTTTTGGTAAGCCAATTCCCTAGCCTTGGGTCCAATTGATTTATTATATTCATGTTTTTTGATTTAAATCTTATCCGAATAAACGCTCTTTACTCTTTCTCTTAAATTATATCCTGAGCTCATCACTTCACCATAAGCACCAGCAGTTCTGATGGCAACAATATCTCCACGTTGGGTTTCAGGTAAGTTCACTGCTTTCCCAAAACAATCTGAACTTTCGCAAATAGGGCCAACTACATCGTACTTCAATTGCTGGTTGTTGGTTGTTAGTTTCTGGTTTTTTGATATGTTTTCAATCTTATGATAAGCTTGGTATAATGCTGGGCGCATCAACTCTGTCATGCCGGCATCTAAAATTGCGAAGTTGGTATTTACTCCTTTTTTTATATATAAGACTTTTGAGATAAGCGTTCCGCATTGTGCAACAATTGCTCTTCCTAATTCGAAATGCACTTTTTGGTTAGGACGCAATTCTAAAAAATCACTGAATAATTGAAAGTAAGCAGCAAAATCTGCATAACAGTTTTTATCAGGTTCGTGATAATCCACGCCTAGTCCACCACCAACATTTATGTTTTCGATTTTTATTTTATGACTAACAAACCATGATTGGATTTCGTTCACACGCATACATAAACTCTTGAATGAACTCAGATCCGTAATTTGAGACCCAATATGAAAATGCAAACCTATAAGTTGAATGTTTTTTAAATCAGTCAAAGCGCTAACAACTGATTCAAGTTCCCATAAATTAATTCCGAATTTATTTTCTTCTAAGCCAGTGGTAATGTATTTATGGGTGTTTGCATTTACGTTTGGATTAATTCGTAATGCAATGTGCGCGATTTTATTTTTTGCAAAAGCCAGTTCGTTTATAACTTCAATTTCCTGCAAACTTTCGCAATTAAAGCAGAAGATCTTATTATCTAAGGCGAAATTAATTTCGGCATCATTTTTTCCAACTCCCGCAAAAACAATATGTTCTGACGAATAACCACATTCAATCGCTTTTTTTACTTCATTGCCACTTACACAATCTGCACCAAAATTATACGATTTAATGATGTTTAATATCTCATTATTTGCATTCGCTTTTAATGCATAATGAACAGTGAAATTGTATTTGCCACTTTCAGCCTTTACATGTTGGAGTGTCTGTTTTAACACTTCTACATCGTAATAGTAAAAAGGAGTTGGGATGGTATTAAATTTATTTAATAGATCTTGTTCGAACATTTTTCGTTTCTTATAGATTGTTTTATTTCGCTAGTTATAACTTCGCGTAATTCTTTATTGAAACAACCCTTTGTTTAATGCCACCAGTGCATCTTTTTTTAATTTCGTATCAACCAAAATAGAAATATTGTTTTCGCTTCCACCATAAGATATCATACGGATGGGGATGTTTTTTAATGCATCAAAAATTCGTAACGCGTATCCTTGTTTTTCTGCTGTAAAATCTCCAACAATGCAAACGATAGTTAAATCAGAATCAATCTCAATACTACAAAATTCTTCTAGCTCATTTTTTATTGCATCCAGATTTTTAGTGTTGTCGATTGTTAATGAAACTGCAACTTCCGAAGTAGTGATCATATCTATCGGTGTTTTGTATCGTTCAAAAATTTCGAATACAGCACGTAAAAAACCGTATGCCAGTAACATTCGTCCCGACTTAATTTTGATAGCAGTAATTCCATCTTTCGCAGCCACGGCTTTGATGCTATCGCCTGTAGTTTTTGAATTTATTAAGGTTCCTTTTGCATCGGGTTGCATGGTGTTTAATAAACGAACCGGAATGTTACGCTGTTGTGCTGGAAGAATACAGGTTGGGTGTAAAATTTTTGCGCCAAAATAAGCTAACTCGGCTGCTTCGTCAAAGGATAATTCAGCAATTGGATGTGTTTTATCAACAATGCGAGGGTCGTTATTGTGCATTCCATCTATATCTGTCCAGATCTGTATTTCTTCTGATCTGATTGCTGCACCAATAATAGTAGCGGTATAATCACTTCCTCCGCGTTTTAAATTGTCAATTTCACCAAATGCATTTCTGCAAATATACCCTTGCGTGATGAATAATTTTGTATTCGGATATTTTGTTAGTTCGGCTTTTATGTTTGTTTCGATATAATTCAGATCAGGTTCTTCATTTTCATCGATTCGCATGAAATTTAAGGCTGGAAGCAAAACCGAATCTATTCCAATTTCTTCAAGATAAAAGTGAAACATAGCAGTAGAAAGCAATTCGCCTTGAGCTAGTATAGAACGTTCTTCATTAACAGTAAAAAGATCCATGGTGAATGCGTGCAAATAATTAAAGTGCGAATCAAGTAATTCTATTCCTTTATTGCTTGCCGATTCAGATTTATAAAGTTGTTTTATAACTTCCTTGTATTTGTTTTCCAAAACATCAATTAATTGCTTTGCCTTATCATTTTGCTTTGCATATAAAGCGGTGGCAATTTCAATTAGATTATTTGTTGTACCGCTCATGGCGGATAAAACAACAATTTTTGCATCACTATCATTAATTAAATGAACTAGTGCATGCATACGTTCTGCTGAACCTACGGAGGTTCCTCCAAATTTTAAAACCTTCATTTTTTTACTTAACACTTATTAACAAATTAATTCTCGTAAAATTAGAATAATTGCGGAATCCTACACCAAAAAATTGTATTTTCGTCTTACAAAAAACATCCCCACCATTCGTTTTAAATAGTATTTTTGCAACCTATTTATGTACACATTATTAAAAAAAGAAATACGTAGTTTTTTAAGTTCCCTAATCGGATACATCACCATTATTGTTTTTTTATTGGTGATAAGTTTGTCAATGTGGGTTTGGAAAAGTGATTCAAATGTATTGGATAATGGTTATGCCACTATTGAGCCGTTATTTATCATTGCGCCATGGGTATTCTTGTTTTTGATACCTGCCATTACGATGCGTTCGTTTGCAGATGAGAAAAAAGCAGGGACCATTGAATTATTATTAACACGTCCGCTTACTGATCTTCAAATAATTCTAGCTAAATATTTTGCAGGATTTGTTCTCGTCCTATTTTCGTTGTTGCCTACTTTGATCTATTATTATTCAATTCACCGTTTAGGAAATCCTATCGGCAATATCGATACAGGTGGAATGTGGGGTTCCTATATCGGATTATTGTTTTTGGGAGCGGCATTTGTTTCTATTGGAATTTTCGCATCGGCTATAACTGATAACCAGGTTGTATCATTTATTCTGGCGGTATTCCTGAGTTTTATGATTTATACAGGTTTTGACTTTTTAAGTTCATTCGCATTGTTCGGAAAAATTGATAATATCATTCTTGCATTAGGTATAAATAGCCATTATGTGTCAATGAGTCGTGGAGTGATAGATACACGTGATGTTATTTATTTTGTGAGTTTGATTGCCATTTTTATTTTTGGAACGCGGACTGTTCTGGAGAGTCGTAAATGGTAATGCGAACTGTGAAAATTACAAAATTTTGAATTTAGGCTTTATTACATGAATAAAAGAAATAAAAAACGAGATTTAACTTCCTTAGCTTTAGCTATCATTATTATGATATTGCTGAACTTTGTTGGCTCGTTCGTGTTTCATCGTTTTGATCTTACCTCCGAAAAACGTTATACCTTATCAGATGCTACAAAAAAATTATTGGGTAATTTGAATGATGCGGTTTATGTGAAAGTGTATTTGGATGGTGATGAATTAAATGCCGGTTTTAAACAACTTCGGACTTCTGCAAAAGAAATGCTTGATGAGTTTCGTGCTTATTCCAATGAAAATGTGGAATATGAATTTATCAATCCATCAGCTAACTCAGATAAAAAGCAGCAAAACGAAGTTTATAAACAATTATTTAGCAAAGGGCTGCAACCATTTAATGTTGAAGATAAAACAGAAAGTGGAACTACTCAGCAACTTATTTGGCCTGGAGCAATTGTATCATATAAAGGTCGTGAAATTCCATGGCAATTATTAAAAACACAACTAGGTGAAGCTCCTGAAGCTCAGTTAAACAATTCTGTTCAAGCATTGGAATACGAGTTTGCAAGTTGTATCCGTAATTTAAGTATTGCAATACGACCAACTATTGGTTTCCTTGACGGACATGATGAGTTGGATACACTTTCCGTTAAAGATATTTCAGAATCCTTAGGGAAATTCTACAAAATAAGGCGAGTGAAAATTGATGAGCAATTAAAATCATTAAATGGTTTAACAGCATTGATAATTGCAAAACCTGATTCTACTTTTACCGAAAAGGATAAATTTATTATTGACCAGTTTGTTATGAAAGGAGGAAAAATCCTTTGGGCGATTGATCCTTTGTATACCAGTATTGATAGTTTGCGCAAGTCAGGTGGAACATTGGCTGTGCCTTATGATTTGAAATTGGAAGATATGTTTTTTAAATATGGAGTTCGTTTAAATCCTAATCTTATCTTTGATTTGCAGGCATCTGCTATTCCCATTAATAAAGCATTACGTGGTCAACAAGCTCGATTGGAATTAATGCCTTGGATATTGTCACCATTGATCACTCCGACCGGAAATAATCCGATTGTAAAAAATCTGGATCTTATAAAATTTGATTATGTGTCAAGTATTGATACTGTTGCTGCTGAAGGAATAAAAAAAACTATTTTGTTACGCACTTCAAAATATTCGAAAATTATTAATGCTCCTGTTCGTGTTGATCTTAGAATGGTAAATATGCAACCCGATGAAAGTCAGTTTAGAGACTCATATCAGCCTGTTGCAGTTTTATTGGAAGGGGAATTCGAATCCGTTTTTAAAAATAGAATAGGGCCAAGCGTTGCTAATGATAGTGCAATTGGATTTAAGGATCACGGTTTAAACAACAAAATGATAGTTATTTCTGATGGTGACATCATTCAAAATGATTATCAATATTCAACCGGAAAAGCATTCCCGCTTGGATTTGATAAATATACAAACCGGACTTATGGGAATAAAAATTTCATACTGAATTGTATTAATTATTTGTGTGATGATTCTGGTTTGATCAGTGTTCGTTCACGTGAATTGACCTTGCGTTTGTTGGATAAGAAAAAGTTGAATAACGAACGTTTAAAATGGCAATTGATAAATACCTTGTTGCCATTGTTTATAATTTTATTATTCGGAATTATAAATGATAGAGTGCGTAAACGAAGATATACAAAATAGTCAATTTTGGATTTGATAAGGGAAGCTCAAAATTTGTAATTCTTCATCTTTAATTACTAGGAAAACATGAAAAAAAATAGAATAGCTATAGTATTGGTTGTCCTTTTAGGATCCCTTTCTTTTTGGTTTATAATCAACAATAAAAAAGGGACCATCAAAGAAACATTACGTGATTTTGCTGTTGAAGACACGGCATCCATTAACAAAATATTTTTAGCTGATAAAAATGGGCATACAATAACTTTGGAGCGTAAATCACCTGGGTTGTGGACCGTAAATGGAAAGTATAATGCTAGAATGGATGCTGTTCAAACGCTTTTATACACAATAAAAAAAATTGATATTAAAGAACCTATTGGCAAAAAAGCTGTAGATAATGTTATAAAACGTTTAGCAGCGAAAGCAATCAAATGTGAAATATATCAAAATGATAAATTGACTAAAGCATATTATGTTGGCACTGAAACTCAAGATCAAACGGGAACATTTATGATATTAATAGATCTTGAGACCATGCAAAATTCCGAAAAGCCTTTTATCACATATATACCTGGGTTTGAAGGCTATCTGACAACACGTTATTTTACTGATGAAAGAGGGTGGAGAGACCGTACTGTGTATCATTATGTGCCGAGTGATATTAAATCTGTAAAACTAGAGGCTCTTTCTAAGCCCGAATTAGGTTATGAACTTACTGTTAAAGGGAATAACGATTATGAAATTAAAATGCTTGCCAACGGTCAGGCAATTAATGATGTCGATCCTTTATCTGTAAAGCAATATTTGTCCTATTTTCAACAAATAAATTTCGAAAGTTTTGAAGTAAATATTAATGAAACGCAAATCGATTCTGTTAAAAAGTCGGAACCAATCAATATTCTAACTATAACCGATAATAGTGGGAAAGTAAACAAAGTGAAGTTCTATGCCCGTAAACCTAAAAGAGAAGGTTTGCTTGATGAGAAAGGCAAGGTTATTATGTTTGATCAGGAACGTATGGATGCATTACTTGGCAATGGAACAGATTTCGTAATGGTGCAATATTATATTTTCGGAAAGTTAATGCCGCAAGCCGACTATTTTAAAAAGAATTCGGCAGGGGCAATCCTTAAACCCGAAAAGCCTTTAAATAAGCCTAAAGCATAAGAAGTTTAGTGTTTGGTGGGCAAATTCATATTTGACGTGTTTTTTGTTTAAAAGTTCTTGAAATAAAAACGCTGCAATAAATTTATTTTTATGTAAATACCTTATATTTGCTTACTAAATTTTGAATAGACAAACTAAATTAAAATACAATTACCATGAAATTTATTGTTTCCAGTACCTCATTATTAAAACAATTACAAGCCGTTAGTGGTGTGCTTAATTCAAATAATGCACTTCCTATTTTAGATAATTTTTTGTTTGAAATAGATAAAAACCAACTAAAGATCTCGGCTTCAGATCTTGAAACAACAATGACCACTCTTTTGGCAATTGAATCAAAAGATACAGGAAGTATTGCTGTTCCTGCAAAATTATTGTTAGATACGCTGAAAACATTTGCTGATCAGCCTTTAACATTCAGTATCGATATTAAAAAGTTTGGAATAGAAATAATTTCAGATTATGGTAAATATAAACTTACCGGACATAATGGTGAGGAGTTTCCTACACTACCAAGTTTAGAATCAACAGCTTCATTAGATATTGATGCAAGCGTGCTTTCTTCCGCAATAAACAAAACCATATTTGCAACAGGTAACGATGAACTTCGTCCTGTAATGTCAGGTGTGTTTTGTCAATTAGCTACTGATAGTATAACATTTGTTGCTACGGATGCACATAAATTGGTTCGCTATCGCAGAACTGACGCAAAGGCAGAATCGGCAGCAGCTTTTATCATTCCTAAAAAACCACTTAATTTATTGAAAAATATACTTCCAAGTGTGAGTGGGAATGTTAAAATAGAATACAACAATACAAATGCGTTTTTCTCTTTTGAAAACACTAATTTGATTTGCCGTTTAATTGATGGGAAATACCCTAATTATGAAGCGGTTATTCCAAAAGAAAATCCAAATAAATTAACTGTTGACCGTGTTGCATTCTTGAGTTCTATCAGACGTGTTTCTATTTTCTCAAACAAAACAACTCATCAGGTGCGTTTAAAAATTGCAGGAAGTGAATTAAGTATTTCAGCAGAAGATCTTGATTTTGCTAACGAAGCAAGTGAGCGTTTAACTTGTCAGTATGGTGGTGAGGATATGGAAATTGGTTTCAATTCTAAATTTTTAGCTGAGATGTTAAGTAATTTGAATTGTGAAAATGTTAATCTCGAAATGAGTGCACCTAACCGTGCAGGAATTTTATTGCCTACAGAAAAAGAAAATGCAGCAGAAGATATTTTAATGTTGGTGATGCCTGTTATGTTAAATAGCTAAAAAAATATTTTTCGAATATTAATGCCGCTTTGTATCAAAGCGGCATTTTTTATATCTGATAATTTCACAAATTGATGTACAGATACTTTTATCTGAATAAGAATTTAATGTAAATTAGATTTATGAAAAAACGTATTATTCTTCTAATTTTCTCAGTCTTCTGTTTTAATTCGTTTAGCTTTTCACAAAATAACATTATTGATTCCATTCGTTCCCTTCTTAAAACCGAACAGCCAGATACAAATAGAGTAAATCTCCTTAATGATTTGGTCAAGGAGTACAATGACATTGGCGCATCTGATAGCGCTATGCTTATAGCTAATTCCGCAATTCAACTTTGCGATATCATTAGTAAAAAAAAATCTGATTCAACTATTAGATTGATGTTAGAAAAAAACAAAGCATATGCGTTGAATTATATTGGAATTATTTATAAAGATCAAGGCAATTATTCGGAAGCTTTAAAAAATTACTTTGCATCATTAAAAATTCGTGAAAACATAGCAGATAAAAAGGGAGAGGCAGGTTCTTATGGGAATATCGCTCTTGTTTATGCGAATCAAGGGAATTATCCAGAAGCGCTAAAAATTTATTTTATTTCCTTAAAATTGTTCGAGTCTATAGGTTATCAAAAAGGCATTTCAAATTCGTACAATGGTATAGGTAACGTTTATTACAGTCAGGGTGATTATCCGCTATCAATTAAAAACCATTTTGCTTCATTAAAAATTAGAAAATTACTAAGTGACAAAAAAGGCCAGGCGGCTTCTTATGGAAATATTGGTTTAGTATATTATGAGCAAGGTAATTATCAGGAGGCATTAAAATGCCATTTGTCAGCATTGGAAATAGAAGAGAGTAGCGGAAACAAAAAAGGCATTGCTGGGTCTTTAAATAATATCGGACTGGTTTATGAAAACTTAGGTAATTATGAAGAAGCGTTGAAAAATTATTTTGCTTCTTTGAAAATAAAAGAGGCGATAAGGGGTAAAAAAGGGATTGCTAATTCGTATTATAATATTGGTGCTGTGTACACCAAACAAAAAAAATATAAGGATGCAGGGAGATTTCTTTTTAAAGCAAAAGAACTAGCAAAAGAAATCGGATATAAAGAATGTTTACGATATGTCTTCAATAACTTGTCTAAGTTGGATAGTGCAACAGGAAATTATAAAAGTGCATATGAAAATCGTAAATTGTATATACTTTATCGCGATAGTATAGATAATGAAGAGACGCGTAAAAAAACGATACAAAGCCAAATGACCTATGATTTTGATAAGAAGGAAGCAATAGCCAAAGCAGAGCATAAAC